>JBIPMR010000051.1:0-11028 GCA_044369025.1 Luteolibacter sp. | reverse complement strand
ATCGCCCGAGCCTCACCACCGAGCCGCGCTCTTTGTCAAAGCCGCCGGAATGCCCGAGCGAGAAAACCCAGTCGCCCAAGCGGGTCGCTTCCGCGCGGTCGAGTTCGACGAAGGGATACGTCCCCTTGTCCTCGATCTGGATCATCGCGGCGTCGGTGTCCGCCACCAGCCCGAGCGTGCGACCCCTGAGCTTGGTGCCGTCCTCGAGGATGACGGTGACTTTCTTTTTCACCCCGGTGCTGACGTGCGCGGCGGTCAGGATCAGACCCTCGGCGGAAACGATCACGCCGCTGCCGGTCCCCTCGCCCAGATCGATGCAAACGGTGGCGGCGCGCGCCTTCGGCAGCGCCTGGATCAGGCTGCTTTGCAGGGTTTCCAGATCCTTGCGGCTGTCGGGCGCCTTTTTGTCATTCAAGTAAAGGCGCCCTTCCTGGGCGAATGCGCCGAGCGGCAGCAGGGCGAGTGTTAGGTAGGACAGCAGGGAATTCATCACGCGGGTTGGCGGCACGCTACCGGGTTCATGCCTCTGCGGCAACTGATCGATTCGGAAGTTTGCGGAATAATCCGATCCACTCGCGCCCTTCACGCCCGGGATAGGCCCGCTGCGGCACCCAGCCATGGACGCGCTCGAACCACGGCGAAAACCTTTGCTCCAATTCCTCGATGGTGGTGGCAAACGGCGGTCCGGCGCTGTCCTCGCCCGGATCAAAAGGCGTCAGGAAAAACACCCCGGCGAGCAAGCCACCTTCCTTGAGCAGTTGCGCGGCCGCCTCGGCGTAGGCCTGGCGATGCGCCGGATCGATCGCGCAAAAACAGGTGTGCTCCCACAACGCCGAAAATTCACGGCCTCCCCGCCAGGCGGGATCAAGGAAATTTCCGAGCTCATACGCCTCGCCGCCGACCTGGGGGAACCCGCGGGCTTTTTCCATGGCCAGCGGCGAGAGGTCCAGCCCCAGCGCCTGAACGCCGATGCCCGCCAGAGCGCGGACGTCGTGCCCCAACCCGCAGCCAGGGACGAGCACCGGGCCCTCGCCCCAGATTTCGCGGCCGTGGAGTTCCAAAAGCTCCAGCAACGGCGGCGCGGGTTGGCCTTTTTCCCATGGAGTGTCGCCCAGCCGGTATTTTTCGTCCCAATCAGTCATGCGGCGAATCTACCCGGCATCATCCTCGGCGCAAGCAGATGGCTGGCGCGTCTCGCGCCAGACCGTTGCGGGAGGCGTCCCGCCTCCCGCAGTATAAAAAAGATTCGTTTGATTCGTAGGATTCGTGGTGCCATTTGCTTCTAGATTCGCGGGTGATTCGAGTGGGCCGGAGTCCCACTCTCCTTAACGCGCGGTGACCGATTTCTTTTTGACTCATCGCCGGACCCGCACGACTTTTTTGGGTGGCGGAAGAGCCGCCGTTTCATCCCCCTGAATCATGATTGAATCCAACGTCATGGAAGGCCCGAAACCCACGCTGGGATCCCTCACCCCCGCGTTCGACCGGTGGTGGCGCGAAGGCAGGTCGAGGTTCCTGGTGGGCGAAGCCGAGCATGCCGAAGCGCTCATGCACGCGCTGTTGGGCGATCCCGGTGGAATACCAAGTGGACGGCCTCACCCAGATGCAGGTGGACGAGCGCCACGGGCTGCAAATGCACACCGTCCTCAAAACCAGCCTGCGGCTGGATCCGGCCTACATTCTCATCGGTGAAATCCGCGACGAAGCCAGCGCGCGCGTCGCCACCGGCCGGGTGGTGCCCAGCACGCTGCACGCGCGCGATGCCGCCGGCACGGTGACCTCGCTGCGCAACCTCGGCGCGGCAAATCACGAAATCGCCACCGCGCCCACATTCGTGACCGCCCAACGCCTGGTTAGAAAACTCTGCGTGGCCTGCGCGAAAAAGGGCGCCGTCGAAGCGCAGGACCGCAAGTGGCTGGAGCGCCTCAAACTCGACATCCCGGAAAGCGTCTGGAATGCCAACGGCTGCCCGCGCTGTGCCGGCAACGGCTCTTTCGGCCGGACCGGCGTTTTCGAACTCTGGCCGCTCGACCCGCAATCCTACGAGTTGATCCTCGCCGGCGCCGACGAGGCCGCCATCCGCCGCCACGTCCGCAGCCAGGACGCCAGCGCGCTTTTGAAATCCGGAATGCGCAAGGTCGAGGACGGTTTGACCACCCTCTCCGAACTCCGCAACGCCTGCGCCGGGAACACCGATTCGCTCTGACCGCGAATTGGACTGGTCGGCCCGGTTCTTTTCCGGTGCCATCCCCCAGGTATGGAAACCCTGCTCATCGCCGTCGGCGCCTTCGTCGCCTATCTGATCGCCTATCACACCTACGGCCGCTGGCTCTCGCGCAAGCTCTTCAAGCTGGATGACCGCGCGGTGGTGCCCTCGGTGGAAATGGCAGATGGCACCGATTTCGTCCCAACCCCCAAGAGCGTGGTCTTCGGCCACCACTTCACCTCGATCGCCGGCACCGGCCCGATCGTGGGCCCCGCGCTGGCGGTGATGTGGGGCTGGGTGCCGGCGTTGCTGTGGGTGCTTTTCGGCTCGATCTTCATCGGCGCCGTGCACGACCTCGGCTCGCTGGTGGTCTCTCTCAGAAACCGCGGCCAAACGGTGGGCGACATCTCCGGCCGGGTGATCCATCCGCGGACGCGATTGCTTTTCCTATCCATCTTGTTCCTCGCGCTGACGGTGGTGCTGGCGATCTTCGGCGTGGTGATCGCGAAGGTGTTCCAGGCGTTTCCCTCCTCGATCCTGCCGTGTCTGTTTCAAATTCCGCTGGCGATGATCATCGGCGGTTATCTGCACCGGCGCGGGATGAAACTGCTGCTGCCCTCGTTGATCGCGCTGGTCCTGATGTATCTTAGCGTGTTTTTCGGCGATGTCGGAGTTTTGCATTCGGTCAATCTCTGGCTGAGCGGTTGGCCGGTGATCGGCTGGGTCGCCTTCCTGCTGGTTTATTCATACGCCGCCTCGGTTCTGCCTGTCTGGCTGCTGCTGCAACCGCGCGATTATATCAACTCACTGCAACTTCTCTCCGCGATGGGGCTGATGGTCGTCGGCTTGGTGGTCGCCGCCTTCATCGGCGTGCCTAACGGCAGCGGGGTCAACGCCCCGCTGGAAATCGTCGCCCCGGCGATCGATACCGGCCACGGCTCGCCGCTGCCGATGATGATCCCGTTCCTCTTCATCACCATCGCCTGCGGGGCCATTTCCGGATTCCATTGCCTGGTTGCCTCCGGCACGACCTCCAAACAATTGAAATGCGAGACCGACGCCCAAATGGTCGGTTACGGTTCGATGCTCACCGAAGGATTTCTCGCGGTGATCGTCATCCTCGCCTGCGTCGCGGGCATCGGCCTGGGCGTGAAAACCGCCAGCGGCGAGGTGCTGACCGGGGCCGCCGCCTGGACTTCGCGCTACGCCGATTGGCCGACCGCCTCCAACGGCGCGCTCGGTGCCTTTGTGCAAGGGGCGTCGAATTTCCTCCGCGCCATCGGCCTGCCGCTCTCCGCCGGCACCGCGCTTGTCGGCGTGCTGGTGGCCTCGTTCGCCGCCACCACCATGGACACCGCCTGCCGCCTCCAGCGCTACGTGATCGAAGAACTCGCGGGCACGCTTCTCAAACACAAGACCGTGGTCGCACCGCACACCGGCATCAAACTCACCGCCAATCCCCTCACCTGGCTGAGCAACCGCCATGGCGCGACGCTCTTCGCCGTGCTGACCGCCGCCCTGCTCGCCGCCGCGCCGCGCACCGGGGAAATCTGGAAATTCGAGACCGCCGGCCAGGGTGGCTTCATCCTCTGGCCGCTCTTCGGCGCGATCAACCAACTGCTGGGCGGGCTCGCCTTCATCGTGATCCTGTTCTGGATGCGCCGCCGCAACATGCCGATCTGGTTCATCGCGATTCCGGCGGTGTTCATGCTGGTGCTGCCCGCGTGGGCGCTGTGCTATCAGTTATTCTATCGCTCGCTCGGCGCGGAAACCTCGTGGCTGAGCCAGGGCGATTGGGTGCTCGCCGGGTTCGCGATCGTCACGCTGGCCGTGGAAATCTGGATGATTTTCGAGGCGGTGCTGGTGTGGCCGAAGATCAAGGGCGTGCTCGAGGAGAAGGGCTGAGCCGGGCCTGGGAACGCCAACGTCCTCATTGGCAGGCGATCGACTTCCCAGAGGCGGCGGGTGGTTGCCGGTCCATCCCAGCCCGGGGGCATCCGGACGTCGATGAAGACGAGGGAAAACCGCTGGCCTGCCGCCGCGGCATCCCGGACGCTTTGCAAGGCTTGGGCACCTTGGGAGGCGAATTCCATGGCGGACCAAGGCCGCGCGGTTCAGGCGCAGCGCGTCTTCCACCAGGATTTCCAGCGCCATCGTTTCACGGAGGCCACCCAGATTCCCGGCATCGTTCTGTTGGACGGAAACGCTGTCCTTGATGTGCTCGATGTGCTGCCGCGGTGATTGACGTTTGGTGCCTCAGCGATTGTAGTAATTTCCCTGCCGAAGTCGGAAGCGGGCGGTGCGATCCTGCTGTTTGACGAGGCGGACGCACTGTCCGGCCGCCGCAGCGGGGTGAAGGACGCGCGCGACCGCTACGCCAACGTCGAAGTCAGCTAGCTGCTCCAGCGCATGGAAGCCTCGCGCGGGCTGGCAATCCTCACCACCAATCGGCGCGACTCTCTGGACCCCGCGTTTCTCCGCCGGCTGCGGTTTGTGGTCACCCTCCCGCTGCCGGACGCCGCGCAATGCGAGGCGATCTGGCGGCGCGCGTTTCCCGCCGCCACGCCGGTGGACGGGATTCGTCCGGAAAAGCTCGCCCGCCTCTCGGTGAGCGGCGGGGCGATCCACAACATCGCGCTCAGCGCCGCGTTTTCCGCCGTCGCGGAAAGCCAGCCGGAGCGCATGAGCCAGGTGCTTGCCGCCGCCCGCGGCGAGGCCGCCAAATCGGACCGCACCGTGAATGCCGCGGAAGTCACCGACCGGACCTAACACCATGCCCCTCCACCTTCACATCGAACACCTCATCCTCGAAGGCGCGCCGTTTCCCGGCTCCGACTCCCGCGCCTTCCGCGCCGCGCTGGAGCGCGAACTCACCGACCTCACAGCATCTATCGAAACCGATCGCTGGACCTCCGCGCGCCGCAAATCCGCCAACGCCCCGGAGATTTCCCCGAACCCGCAGGCGGAAGCTTGTTTCGACGACGAGCGCCTGCTGCAGCCGGGAAGTCGCGGTCCGGCGCGCCCTGGCTGGTTGAAGGGCGCCAGGGAAACGTTCCCCCTCCCTCCAATCCCGTGTGTTATCTAACCGCCGAGATTCCCTACCCGGTCACGGCGAGCGAACAGGCGGATATCAACCGGATGGATCTGGGGACCGGTCACATCCTCGGCTTCAGGCCCCTGATCCTGCGGGCGCCGGTGATGGCCGTGGGCGGGGATGACAGACCGGCCCACGCATTCATCCAACCCGACCGGGTGACCGTGATCGATCTGAGCCGGATCCTGAATACTCTCAGGAGCATGAACGCCTCGGAACGCATTCTTGTCAGGCTGACCTTGAAGGGGAATTTCATCTTCCGGGATTCGGATGCGAACCGCGTGAGAGGTTGGTTGCACGGCGATGCCTTTGCCGACCCCGCCAAAGGCCAGCTGATGCTTCCCAGTGGTGACGGACGTCGCGGCGGCGATTTTGAAATGTGGTTCTGGCTGACTACGGAGCGGGATGTGGACCGCACGAGCAAGCCCTCCACCGCAGCCAAAAAAGCGAAACGCAAATGAGCCCATGGCAGGCTGTGCGAGCCGGCTAAGGAGGCACCACACTCCTGTGGTGCGGGCGAATGGGCAGCCATTGCAAAGCGCGAAGCTCTCCTCAATGGCATTCCATTCGCATCCACGACAAGAGTGTCGTGGCTCCTTAACGAGTCGTAGCTCCCGCGTCAATCGGCAGGCGGCGGACGGAGTGTAACTTTTTCCAGCACTTTCCCCAGCACCTCCGCCGCGATGGGGGTGGATTCGTGGAGCAGCACGATGTCGCCGTGGGATAGATCGGGAAGAATCCTGGCGAGCACCTTGTCGGCGTTCGTTTCCACGGCGTCGAAACCGCGGCGATTCCAAGCCATGATTTCGAGACCGAGCGCGCGTGCGATCGGATGGGTGAAAAAATTCCGGTGGCCGACGGGCGCGCGGAACCAGCGCGGACGGGTGCCGGTGATGTCCTCGATCACCCGCTGGCAATCCGCGATTTCGCGGCGCGTGCGCCATGGCCCGGCGCACCAGAACGACGCCTGCGGGTGGCTCATGGTGTGATTGCCGATTTGATGGCCACGGCGGATCACCTCGCGCGCCAGCTCGGGATGTTTCCTAACTTTTTCGCCGATCATGAAAAAGACCGCCTTGGTGTGATGACGATCCAGCAGGTCGAGCAGAACCGGCGTGTCGTGCGGATCCGGTCCGTCATCGATGGTGATCCAAATTTCGCGGGAATCCGTTTGGCAGATCACCTCCCCCAGCCATTGGCAGCCGGGACGGAGCACGGCCCAACAGAACGCGGCGGCGATGGCGGCACCGCCTGACAACGCCCACTGCCAGCCGTATTTCCAACCGATGGCGACGGCTGCGGCATGCAGTGCGGCTAACAAAATGATCCGCCAGCCGTTGCCCAGCCGCATGCTGCTCTTCAGGACTAACAAAATGCAGGCGGTCAGATTGAGACAGAGAACGGCGATCCACAGCCAGGCGAAAACCCCGGCCACGCCGCCCGCGTTCCAGCGATTGACGCTCCAAATAACGAGGGCCAGCAGCGAGAGCCGCCATTGCCACGCCTGACCGCCGACGGCGGCGGCGATGGGCAGAAGGTTCAAAACCAGGAAGGTGAGAGGCAGAGCTAACAAAAATCCGGGAACAACCCCCAGATAACGCACCAGGATTTCACCGAGCGCCACCAGCACCGTTAGAGGAATCAGCCCCCCGAGAAAGAGCACCTCGCCGCGGTGCATGCCGCGACAGTGGCTGATGACCTGGACGTCCGCCACCACGGGCACCCCCGCCCCGCCGAAGACGCGGAAGAGGGCGGAGACGGCGCGGTTGTCGGACGGCGGGGGCATCTGAAAAGGAGTCGCTGAAAAGTGGCGACAGGAGTGTCGCCACTCCTTATTCCCACTCGATGCTGGCGGGTGGCTTGGTGGAGATGTCGTAGAGCACGCGGTTGATGCCTTTGACCTCGTTGAGGATCTTGTGGCTGGTCTCGCGCAGGATGATGGATGGCAGCTCCACCCAATCGGCGGTCATCGCGTCTTCCGAGACGACGGCGCGGAGGTTGGTGGCCCATTCGTAGCTGCGTTCGTCGCCTTTGACGCCCACGGTTTTCACCGGGATGAGGCCGGCGTAGGCTTGCCAGACTTTGTCATACCAACCGTGCTCCTTGAGCTTGCCGATGAAGATGGCGTCGCACTCGCGGATGATGTCGAGGCGCTCCCGATCGACGACACCCGGGCAGCGGACGGATAGACCGGGGCCGGGAAACGGGTGGCGCTGGAGAATGTCCTGCGGAATGCCGAGGGCGCTGCCGAGTTCGCGGACCTCGTCCTTGAACAGTTCCGCCAGCGGTTCCAACACTTTCCCCTGAGCCTGGAGTTCGAGGATTTTGGCGACCCGGTTGTGGTGGGTTTTGATGACGGAGGCTTTGGATTTCGCGTTCGACGCGCTTTCGATCACGTCCGGATAGAGCGTGCCTTGCGCGAGCATTTCGGCATCGCCGACGGAGTCCCAGAAGACTTCGATGAACATGTTGCCGATGATCTTGCGCTTCTTTTCGGGATCGCCCTCGCCGGCCAGCGCGGTGAGGAATTTCTCGGAGGCGTCCACCGTCTCGATCTCCACGCCGATGCGTTTGAAGTTCTCCTGGACGACCGCGGCCTCGTCTTTGCGGAGCAGGCCGTTATCGACGAAGATCGCGCGCACCTTGACGCCGGCGTGCTGGAGCAAAACCGCTAGAACCGTGCTGTCCACGCCGCCGGAGACGCCGCAGACGACCTGGCGGGTGCCGACGGTTTCGCGGATGTTGTCGATCATCTCGCGTTTGAAATCATCGATGACGAACGGCAGCAGTTCGCCGGCGTGGGCGAGGAAATTGTTCAGGATCCGCAGGCCTTCATGGCTGTGGGTGACTTCCGGATGGTATTGAATGCCGAAAAACAGCTCGTCCCACTGGAGTGAAACGGGGGTTCCGTGTTGGTTGGAGGCGATCACTTTCGCGCCCTCCGGCAGGATTTTCACGGTGTCCGAGTGGCTCATCCAGACTTGCGAGCAGGCGGAAATACCCTCGTAGAGTCCGACGCTTTCCGCCGGGAACAAATTGGCCGGGCCATACTCGCGGCGGTCGCTGGCTTCCACGCTGCCGCCGAATTTGATGTTCAGCAACTGCATGCCGTAACAGACGCCGAGTACCGGGACATTGAAGGCTTTGAGCGCTTCGAAATCGAGGTCGGGCGCATCCGCCTCGCTGGTGCTCTTCGGTCCGCCGGATAGAATGATGGCGCCGGGTTTGCCGATGTTAGGAAAATCCTCGATGGCATAGAGCTTGGCGAAGTAGCCGAGTTCCCGCACGCGGCGGACGATGAGCTGGGTATATTGCGAGCCGAAATCGAGAACGGCGACGTGGTTGGTTTCGTGCATTTTATGAAGAAGGGAAAGAGTTTACCGCAGAGACGCGGAGGTCGCAAAGGGACGCAGAGGAAAAGAAGGTTCGAAAATAAAAATCTGCTCTGCGTTCCTCTGCGACCTTTGCGCCTCAGCGGTGAAGAAAAGGAAAAGAGTTTACCGCAGGGACGCGGAGGTCGCAAAGGGACGCAGAGGTGGAGGTGGTTCTGTCTGATTCCAAACCTGCTCTGCGTTCCTTCGCGACCTTTGCGCCTCTGCGGTCAATATTCATCTTAGCTCAGCGGCTGATAGTTGGTCGGCTCCTCGGTCATGACGATGTCATGGACGTGGCTTTCGCGGAGGCCGCCGGCGGTGACGCGCACGAAGTTGGCGCGGGCGCGGAGTTCGTCGAGGGTGGCCGCGCCGACGTAGCCCATGCCGGATTTGAGGCCGCCCATGAGCTGGAAGATCACATCGGATAGAGGGCCTTTGTAGGGGACGCGGCCTTCGACGCCTTCGGCGACGAGTTTGCCCGAGCTGTTCTGGCCGTAGCGGTCGCCCGCGCCTTTTTGCATGGCACCGATGGAACCCATGCCGCGGTAGGTTTTGAAACGGCGGCCTTGCGATTGCACGGTTTGACCGGGGCTTTCGCGGGTGCCTGCCAGCAGCGAGCCTAACATGACAAGGTCGGCACCAGCGGCGAGGGCTTTGACGATGTCGCCGGAGTAGCGGATGCCGCCGTCGGCGATGACTTTCACGCCAGCGGCGCGGCAGACGTCGGCGACGTTGCGGATGGCGGTGAACTGCGGCATGCCGACGCCGGAGATGACGCGGGTGGTGCAGATCGATCCGGGACCGACGCCGACTTTCACGGCGCTGGCTCCGGCGCTAACAAGATCGCGCGCGCCTTGTTCGGTGACGACGTTGCCGGCGACGACCGGAACGTTGGAGAGCGCGCGGAGTTTTCCGATCACTTCCATCACGTGGCGGGTGTGGCCGGTGGCGGCATCGATGAAAAGCGCGTCGGCCCCGGCGTCGATGAGGACGCGGCCGCGGTCGATGCAATCCGGTCCGACGCCGACGGCGGCGCCGCAGCGGAGTTGGCCGTTGTCGTCCTTGGCGGCGTTGGTGAAGGTGATGCGTTTTTCGATGTCGGAACCGGTGATGAGCCCGGCAAGGCGGCCGTCGGAGTGGACGAGCGGGAGTTTCTCAATGCGGTTTTGATAGAGGATGCGGCGGGCCTCCTCGAGGCTGGTGTGCGCCGGGGCGGTGATGAGTTTTTCACGCGGGGTCATCACGTCGGCGACGGTGGCGTCCGCGCGGTCGAGGTAGCGGACGTCGCGGCCGGTGACCATGCCTTCCAGCAGGCCATCCGCATCGATGACGGGAAACCCGGAAAATCCGTTCTGCGCCATGATCGCGCGGACGTGATCGACGGTGTCCTCCTTGCGGACGGTGTGGGGCTTTTGGATCACGGCGTTTTCCGAACGCTTCACCCGGTAAACCATCGCCGCCTGCTCGTCGATGGGACAGGCGCGGTGAATCACCCCCATGCCGCCTTCGCGGGCCAGGGCGATCGCCAGATCGTGTTCGGAAACCGTGTCCATCGCCGCCGACACGACCGGGAGGAACAACGGAATGCCCGTCGTCAGGTGGGTGGAAAGGTCCGCATCACCAGGTAAAACCGAGCTCAAAGCCGGCACCAAAAGCACGTCATCAAATGAAAGTCCGAGAGAAATCTCTGCCATGGCGGAGTCAATAGACGCGCCCCGCGCCGCGCAAGTCTGAATCTTCGCCGAGTTGATTCCGACCGCTCAAGCCGCCTGGAAACTTAAATTTCCTGCGCGTTGCGCTCGGCGAGGTCGGCCTCCTCGAGGGTCGCGCCTTCGCCCACGCGTTTGGTGAAAGCCAGGTAGCGGGCGAGTTCGCTGCGGACGACGGGCAGCAGGAAATAAACGCCGATCAGGTTGGGAATGCTCATGCCGAACAGTGAGGCGTCCGAGAAATCGGTGGCGTTGCCCATGGATGCGGCGGAGCCGACGATGATGATCAGGCAGAAAATCAGCTTGTAGATCCACGCGGTGATTTCCTTTTTGCCGAAGAGATACGGCCACGCCTGCAGGCCGTAATAACTCCAGGTGATCAGCGTGGAAAAGGCAAAACAGAAGACGCAGACGAAGAGCACGTATTTGAAACTCGAATGCACGGTCTCGAACGCCAGCGAGGTCATCTGGATGCCGAATTTTAAAACAACTCGCCACATCACGGCGAACAACCCATCTAACAGCAATCCCGCATGCTTGAATCCCCGCTCGGCAAATCCCTTGCGCAGGTAATCCATCGCGCCGCCGTGGACGCGGCCCGCGGCATCGAACTCGCGGTTTTTCCCCGAGCGTGCACACGGCGAA
>JBIPMR010000549.1:0-3605 GCA_044369025.1 Luteolibacter sp. | reverse complement strand
AGGTGCAAGACCGGTCAGCAAGTCTCCCTGGGTCAGCATCGGAGCCGACCCGTCTCCGGATTTTCCGTCGAGCGCTGCGGTGTTGGCGAGTCCCTTGATCCGATCATTGGCAAGTGTCGAGCCATCGACGTCGTTGGAGTCCAGCGTGTGGAATGCGGCATTGATGTCGGACTTGTCGATTGCAGTCTGGAGGATTCCCTTCTGGACATGGAGTTCACCCGCGCTCCCGAGACGGCGGTTGATGAAGTCCGCGAGACACAGGCTGGGAGCCTTGTCCTTCTGTCCGCGCTCACGGATTTCCGCGACGATCAGGGTGGCGAGGTTCTTGATCTGGTCGTCAGTCAGCGTCCGGTAGCCCGCCCAGCGGATTTGTCCGAGGGCACTGACGGAGTTTGCGGGATTGGCATCATCCGCGGAACTGGCAAGAGGCAGGCCAGTCCTGACGAAGGCGGTCTTGCCCGTCGTTTCATAGAGTTGATTCATATATCCCTTCACGGAAGCGTCCCGCATGGAGGAGAGAACCGCACGCCAGGCATCCACGGAGTCCGAGTTGATATTGAAGGCCACGTTGATCATGGCGTTTTCGGCAAACTCCCTGGAGAACTTGAGATCGGACTTGCCGTTGATGTCACTCGCAAGCTGGGTGACGCCGCCGCTGCCGGTGATATAGGGAACGAGCCTGGAGTTGAGCATGGGCTTCTCGCCATTGAAAAAATCCGAGAGCACGGCTGACCGCGCCCGCTTGTCGGTGAACGAGGCGGTCCTGTAGTCTGCGGCGGAGGAGAAGAAGGTGGAATCCCAGAGAACCGAATTCATCAGGAAACTGTGATCGAGCACATTCGTTCCGTCGCCCATGGGCGATGCCGCCTTGATGTCGCCGGCAGGTACCAATGGATTCGCAAAGGAGTTGCCCAACGCATAGTTCACCCGCGGAAGCTGGCTGGAGGCGACCAGGTTGGAGCCAATCCAGTCACCCAGTGAAGCCGCCGGTGTCAGCGGCACCCGATACATCGGCACGATCGACACGCCGCGGCTCGCATTGGCGATGGCCCCGAAATACCCGCGTTTGTTGGCATCATCATATTCAACTCCGGGAAAACTGGTGAAGTCCTGGATTTCCTCTAACCGCAGATCATAACTTTGTGCGGCGTTGCCGATCTTGGCACTCTGCTGGGAACCGCCTTCCGTCACCATGTTGTTGAGCGCCCAGGCCTTGCTGTCGTCGCGGGTTCCCTTGGTGGTTTTCGCAGACATGGTGAAAATCGCAAACGGGCTCTTGCCGCCGGCGGTCGGGTCCGTGGTGGTCTGCAGGATGTCGCCGATATTGAAATTGCGGCTGATCGTCTTTGCCGGATTCGCAATCGTGGACATCTCGGCGGCGACATCATTCATGCGGAACTCAAAGGTGCGGAGAATATCCGATTCCGCATCGTCCCGGGTCCCAGCCATGACATCGACACGGAAGTCAGGAAGATTCGCGTCTGCGACACAACGCTGGGGTTTCGCATTCACCGTCACTTCATCGGAGAGCTTCATCGAGACCCAGCCTGCGCCCATGACGGGAGGCAACTCCCATGCATATTTCGAATTCGCGGGACGCCCACTCTCATAGCTTAAGTGATCGGTCTGGAGCCCGGCTCGAAAATCAAGACCTGGAATGGTTTCAACCCCCCTTTTGTTGTTCGTGCGCTTGTCGATATTGCCCATGTTGTTATCGATTTCAAAATCGAAAAACGAACGGGGACTGTAATCGCCGGTGCCGATTTCCAAGCTCCATGTCCAGTTGGATTCCACCCAGGGCGTGAACACCTTCACTTCGCCAGGCAGCAACACCAGCTTCGCTCCGGGCTTGCCGCGATTCAAGTCGCGCATGAACAGGGTGAAGGTTTTGCGCGCGTTGACGCCGTGCTCCTGTTTTCTCTGAAACCTGCCCAAACCGTGAAACTCACCGGCGGCAAACTCATCACGAAGCCACGCGTGGGTCCCAGTCACCAAGTCGTGTTTCTGAAATTGAAATCCCACAGGCGGATCCGACACGCGGATGCGGAGCTGGCTGACCTCCAATTCCACGTCATAGGGATTGTAGAGCGTGATCACGGGGTCATACACCAAATGAGGAACCGCATGTTTCAGGTTTCCCTTGTCTTCGGGTAGTGTTGGCTGAGTGCCCAGGGCCTGTACCCGCGCACCCACATGCGAGTGGTGGGAGACCAGTGAAAAAATGATCTGCAGCTTGGCGATGACCGGCAGCAGGCGTTCGGTATCAGGCTTGTCATTGAGGCCGAGTTCTCCAGGCTTCACCGTCTTGAGATCACCCGATGCCAGAACGACCCGAGGAGTTCCCGCGGTTTGTGACTTGATGCGCTTGTGCAGTTGATAGTGATTCCGCAGATACTTCCAAGTGGGAGCTCCTGATCCGACAGCACTTCCCGCAGGTGGGAAGTAAACATAATCAGTCCCGAACGCTTCCAGCAGATCGAAAGATCCCGTTCCTTCCATCAGCGGCGTCAGGTCGGTCTTCAGTCCGCCTGTGACCGGATTGGTGAGAAGACCCAGAGACGAACCTGTCAGCGCCTGCGCCCGCGCGGTGATTTCCTTGGCGTTTGACTTACCGATCGGGATCTCCGCAGTTTGTAAGGAGATGATCTTGCCCGGTTCGGTGATGGACTTGAAGACTTCACTAAGCACCTCGGGATGTGGCGCGGGTGCGGCCGTCCGGTTGCTGATGTTTTCAGCAAGATCGTCCGCTTCAATGTTGGGGATATTCAGCGCCGCCTTGCTGCTGTTGTCTGAAACGCCCCATGCCATGCCTCCCACTTTGTTCCCGAAAGCCAGTTTAACCAACTCCACTTTGAGTGTGGTGTCGTTCGGCACAATCGTGCCGGTGGTCACCGGATTGTAGAGCCACACGGACACTCCAGTCACCGGCTTGGCAGCAAAATCGAACGTCATGGCATCCGTTGGGTTTCTCGTGGAGACCAGCCAGGTCTCGAACTTCGCCTGTTTCTGCGCAGGCAATGGCGGGTCACCCGCAGGTCCCTGCCAACCGAGACTACCCCATGCGCCCAGAATGTTCGGTTGCGACGCGTTCGCCACCACGCTACTGGCGTTTGCGGATATTTGCTGATCCGGTCCGAGTGATTTTTGCATTTCGCCAATGGCGATCATCATGGCCAGCCGGGCATTGCTCCGTGCGGTGGCCTGCGCCATCCCCTGTGCGGATGACCTCAAGGAGATTCCCGATAGCGTCAACAGACCCACGGCGATGACGGTGAGCAGAATCATCAGACTCAAAGTGACCACCAGGGCAAATCCGCGGTTCCGACTATTTTCAGGGGTTCCTTTCATGACATCAATTCATGGCCTTACAAACTAATCCATTCTTAGTGAGGAGCGCATTTGCCGCGTCTAACCCGACATGCAAAAATTGATTCGCAATATGACAGTAATACTGCTGGCGAAATCGAACGTTTAAGGGTTTACAGTCACTCACGGGTGTCCGGTTATAACTCAAACAACTTCAATTGGTTGCATTCCGGGTCATCCGAAGTTCTGGGGTCCGGTTCCGTAAGTAGTTCATTTAGAGTAAGTTTCTCGAACGGATG
>JBIPMR010000550.1:0-3605 GCA_044369025.1 Luteolibacter sp. | reverse complement strand
ATGGAGCACGGCCATTTTGACAAGTGGGTCGAGGTCGTCGTGGGGGTCATTGCAGAAGGCTTCGAGATTGGCGAGTTTTTCACGGATGACATCCTCGCCCTCGGGGGGTGTAGATGACTTCCTGGGTGTCCGGATTCTGGATGCGGGTGCCGGTCTGGGCGCGGATTCCGGCACTGTTGCACTTGATGGCGCGGACAATGTCGATGAAGAGATTGGCGGAGCAAACGGGGCGCTCGTCGAGCATCCGGGCACCGAGCCAGAGGGCTTCGTTGTAGTGGAGGACTTCCTTGGTGTGCGGGGAAACATCGCCGCCATCGGAAGAAAGGCTGCGGTAGAGTTCGTCGTTGGTGGTGAAGAGGTTCTCGATTTCCGAGCTGGCGCGGGCTTCCTGGAGGGCAATGGTGTTGAGGAGAATGGCCGGATTCGGCAGGGTGTGGGTGCGCCCTTTCAGCTCTGCCAAGGCGCGGCCGGCACGGGTGACGGCTTTGAGGACCGGCACCGTTTCCAGCTCGGCGGCTGGAGGAAGCAGCGGGAGGAGCAAGCCCGCACAGCCAACCCGTTATTGCAATGGCTCCGTGACGTGACGAATGCGGCGAACCCATCAGAATGAAGAACTCGCCTCCAATCGTAGCTGATTCCAAGCTCCTCCTTGCGCCCCTGCCGCTGATCTGTTGGAGTCCGGACATGACACCGCAGGAACCGAATTCCGCCCCCCAAACTCCTGCCGAAGTCCACGGTGACCCTGTTACCGGTGCGAGCGGGTTTCTCGTCGTCCGTCCATCACTCTGGTTCACCCCACGCCGCATTCTCGCAAGGATCTGTCCCGAGGAGCCGCCCTTTCATCTCGCCAACCCGCCTTTCGGCAGCCCCATCGGCGTCCGCTGAGAGCTTTATTCCTCAAGCCACCCGCCCCTTCACGACCGCATCTCATGTTCGAGCAAGCCTTCAAAAACATCGACGACATCCTCTACAAGGACGCCGGATGCACTAGCGAACTGGACTACACCGAGCAAAGCTCGTGGCTCCTGTTCCTGAAATACCTCGATTCCCTGGAAACCGACAAGGCGACCGAGGCGGAGCTGGAGGGCAAGAAATACGCCTTCATCCTCGATCCCGCCTACCGCTGGTCGAAATGGGCGGCTCCCAAGACCAAGGGCGGCCAGATCGACCACAACAAGGCGCTCACCGGCGACGACCTGCGGGACTTCGTCAACCAGAAGCTGCTCCCCTACCTGCACGGCTTCAAGCAGCGGGCCAGCGGCCCGAACACCATCGAATACAAGATCGGCGAGATTTTCGGCGAGATCCGCAACAAGATCCAGAGCGGCTACAACCTCCGTGAGATCATCGACCACGTGGACGAACTCCAGTTCGGCTCCCAGAAGGCGAAACACGAACTCTCCCACCTCTACGAGGCCAAGATCAAGAACATGGGCAACGCCGGGCGCAATGGCGGCGAATACTACACCCCGCGCCCGCTCATCCGTGCCGTCGTCGAGGTCTTGAAGCCGCAGATCGGTCAATCCATCTATGACGGTGCGTGTGGATCCGCCGGGTTCCACTGCGAATCATACGACTACCTGAAGCGGGAGAACCCCAAGCGCACCACCTCACAGGACCGCACGCTCCAGACCAAGACCTTCTTCGGCAAGGAGAAGAAGTCCCTCGCCTACGTCATCGGGATCATGAACATGATCCTCCACGGCATCGAGGCTCCCAACATCGTCCACACCAACACCCTCGCCGAGAGCCTCGCCGACATTCAGGAAAAGGACCGCTACGACATCGTCATGGCGAATCCCCCCTTCGGCGGCAAGGAGCGCAAGGAGGTCCAGCAGAACTTCCCGATCCGCACCGGCGAAACCGCCTTCCTCTTCCTCCAGCATTTTATCAAGATCCTCAAGGCCGGGGGACGCGGCGGCATCGTCATCAAGAACACCTTCCTTTCCAATACCGACAACGCCTCGGTCAGCCTGCGCAAGCTCCTGTTGGAAAGCTGCAACCTCCACACCGTGCTCGACTGCCCCGGCGGCACCTTCCTCGGTGCGGGCGTGAAAACCGTGGTCCTGTTCTTCGAAAAAGGCGCACCCACCCGCAAGGTCTGGTTCTACGAACTCGATCCCGGTCGCAACATGGGGAAGACCAATCCCCTCAACGACGCCGACCTCGCCGAGTTCATCGAGCTCCAGAAAACCTTCGCCGACACGCCCAAGAGTTGGAGTCTGAAAGTGGCGGACATCGATCCGAAAACCTTCGACCTCTCCGTGAAAAACCCGGACGGCGGCGAGGAAATCACTCACCGCAGTCCGGCCGCCATCATGAAGGAAATCGCCGAGCTGGATGCCGAAAGCGCAAAGGTGCTGGCGAATATCGCAAAGCTGCTGAAGTAAATCCCGCCATGAGTAAGAAAATCGAAGTCCTCTCCCGTGAAGTCCGCCTCACCGGTGTGAACGACCAGGACTACGTTTGCCTGACCGACATCGCCCGCTACAAAGACCCGGAACGCACCGACTACCTGATCTCCAACTGGATGCGCAACCGCAACACCATCGAATTTCTCGGCCTCTGGGAACAGATCAACAATCCCGCTTTTAATCCCATCGAATTCGATGGGATTAAAAAGGACGCGGGCCTGAACAGCTTCATCCTGACGGCCAAGCAGTGGATGGAACGCACCGGAGCCATCGGCATCCAGTCCAAGGCCGGGCGTTATGGCGGCACCTATGCGCATCTGGATATCGCGCTGGAGTTCGCCTCGTGGATTTCCGTTGAGTTCAAGCTCTACCTCATCAAGGAGTTCCAGCGGCTCAAGGAAACCGAGCGCCAGACACTCGGCTGGGACATCCGCCGCAACCTCGCCAAGATCAACTACCGCATCCACACCGACGCCATCCAGACCCACCTGATCCCACCGGAGCTGGGAAAGGCGCACACCAGCCTCGTCTATGCCAGCGAGGCCGACGTCCTCAACATGGCCCTCTTCGGCCAGACCGCTGCCCATTGGCGCACCGCGCATCCCGGCGACAAGGGCAACATCCGCGACCACGCCACCAGCGCCCAGCTCGTCTGCCTCTCCAATCTCGAAAATCTCAACGCCCTTTTCATCAGCGAGAGCCTGCCCCAGCCCGAGCGCCTCACCCGCCTCAACCAAATCGCCATTCACCAAATGAAACTGCTCACCACCGAAACCCGCATCCCCAAGCTGACGGAAGGGAGAAAACGGAAATGAAAAAGGGATGGCAGACAAAGAAGCTGAGCGAGTTTTATCAGATCGGCTCAAGCAAACGCGTTCTGAAATCCCAGTGGAAGGCGGAGGGAGTACCGTTCTACCGTGGTCGGGAAGTGACCCGTTTGGCCGCTGACGGCTTCGTGGAAAACGAGCTGTTTGTTTCTGAGAAGCATTTTGCCGAGCTGGCGAAACAATATGGTGTGCCGAAAGCGGGCGACATCGTGATCACTGCTATCGGCACGATTGGAAATTCACACGTCGTTCGAGACAGCGATCGTTTTTATTTTAAAGATGCGAGCGTGCTTTGGATGAAACGTGTCACAGACATAAACAGCGAGTTCATCAATTTCTGGCTCAAATCGCCCCACTTCTTTGA
>JBIPMR010000050.1:0-11043 GCA_044369025.1 Luteolibacter sp. | reverse complement strand
TTTCTCCCCGAACGCGGTGACGGCAGTGGGTTACTCCAATGGCGCGAACATCGCCGCGAGCATTCTGTTACTCCGCCCCGGCGTGCTCCACCGCGCCGTGCTGCTGCGGGCGATGGTTCCGCTCACCCCGGAAAAATCCCCCGACCTAACCGGCAGCCAAATCTTCCTCGCCAGCGGCCTGAGCGATCCCATCCTGCCGATCCGCAACGCCCGCAAGCTGGCCACGATGTTTCGCGAAGCGGGTGCGGATCTCACCTTCCAGGAAATCCAGGCCGGCCACCAATTCACGTCCGGAGAAATCGACTCCGCCCGTGTTTGGCTGGCATCACCGGCGGCTGCAAGGCTCCAGTAGAGCGCCCTTCCGAGACGCAGCTCCCCTATAACGGGACCCTTAAAATTAAACCAGAAAGCAAGCAGTCGAGGAAAGGCTTCACGGAGCCACTTAAATCCTCATTGCGGGTTTGCGTCTCATCCACCAGATGGCAGCAACGACAAGCACCATCAAGGAAGCCACGATGAACATCCACGGAGTAGCTCTTACGCCAGCGGTGGCATCGTTTGAATCCTGCAGGTTTCTCGGGGCCGGGGTTCTGCGCGTCTCGCGATCTTTCAACTTGGCCCTCGGGTCGAGCGACTTTGCGGGATGCTCTATCACCTTTGTGCCGTCCCACGAAAGCGCAACGAAATCGAGGTTGCGCCGAGAGGGGTCCACAATTCGCTCTGCCCATGCTTCAAACGGCTCGGAGAGTTCCCACGCCGGACTCCCAACGGGAGGTTGTTTACCAACCTCCATAGGTTCCTCATGAGGTAGAGGCTTGTCGTCCTTGGGGTGGGGGTAACTAATTCTGTAGGGAAGCGGACGGGTGCTCTCCCATTTTCCCGCTTCGAACGCGTCTTCGTTTAAATGCCACCACTCGACCAAATACCGAGATTGGTCCGACAGCGTCTGGACCAAGGATTCCCGTCCGCTACAGATAGCCTTCAGGCTTTCGCTAGTCTCTCCGCTAAATTCCGGTGAGTTGGCAAGAATGTCCGCCACGCGCTTCACCGCCGCCACCCTCACCCTGCCGGAACCGAAAGTAGCGTCACTGCTCCTGAATGTACCGTGATACTCAAGACTGCCGTGGGCGACATCTTCCATCGAGTAGGGGACTGCAGCCAACGAAGGTGATTCAGCCAACAACATTTCCGCGCCGACGTTTCCCTGCCTCAACGAATAAACGAGCCTTAGAATTGTCTTTTGATCCCCTCGCTCCACTAGTTCTTTTGTTGCCGTCCTTCGGTCAGTGAAATTTCCCATGGACAGGACCCCTCGCAGTTCCTCCACGGGCATCGCCTTCAGCTCCTCATAGGAAAGATGCTCAGAAAGTGGAAGCCCGGGAACCTTCAGATCCTCGCTGGAGAACGGAGGAAATATAAGCCGGTGCCCCGCTTCGTCTGCTGAGGCAATGATCGATAAATACAGCAGCAAGCAAGCTAGTGCATCGATCCATAAATAATTGTGCATTTGGAACATGCTGTGCTGTGATTTCGTCATGGCCCGGATCGCTCAACTTCTTTTGCTGCAACCAGATGAAGTTCTCCACCTTGAATCATTGCTGCGACGCAGTGCCCTGGAAGTCCGTGTCGCAAGACGATGCCGGGCCTTGCTGCTCGCGGCACAAGGCATGAGCAATGTTGAAATTGCGGTGAAACTCGACATGCATCGCAACGCAATTAGCAATATCCGCACCCACTTCGAGCAGGTCGGACTGGCTTGTGTTGAAGATGCGCCTCGCTCAGGAAAGCCACCAGTTCATTCAGCGCAAACCAAGCAGAAGGTGGTGACCACGGTATGCGGCAAACCACCCAAAGGGATGAGTCGGTGGAGCACCCAGAGCCTTGCGAAAAAGCTGAAACTTTCAAAGAGCTATGTGCATAGAGTTTTGAAGGAACACGACCTCCACCCCCATCGGTTGAGAACATTTAACTTCAGCCCGGATCCCCAGTTTGAAGAAAAGCTGCTGGAGGTGGTGGGTCTTTACATGAATCCGCCTGAGAACGCTCTGGTTGTCTGCATGGACGAGAAAACCGGTATTCAGGCGCTTGATCGCACCCAGCCGGTTCTTCCCCTGCGCAGCGGAAAACCGAAGAGTTGGAGCAACGAATATGTCCGCCATGGAACCCAAACCATGCTTGCCTTAATCGAAATCGAAACAGGCAAGGCCACAACCTGGGTCAACAAAACCCGCAAAGCCGAGGACTTTGTCACCTTCATGAACCAGGTTGTTCGCGAATATCCGGGGCAGCGCCTGTGTGTTGTTATGGATAATCTAAACACTCACAAGGGAAAGCTGGCTCAGGAGTGGCTGGATAAGAATCCGCTGGTGACCTTCCACTATACACCCACTCACGCGAGCTGGGTGAACCTCGCTGAATGTTTTTTCTCGATTCTGACACGCCAAGGACTTCAGCAATCCGTGCACCGTTCAAACAAGGAGCTTGCCAGGTTCCTGAAAGACTTCGTGAGCGAATATAACAAGACCTGCGGCCCGTTCGTCTGGACGAAAGGGCCTGAGAAACTGAGGCGCATCATACAGCTAACTCAGTCATATCAAAATCAAACGCACACACACTAATGAAACGATGCACTAGGAATGGTTTCATGAGGCAACTTAAACCCTGCTTGCTGGTTTGCGCTTCATCCAACGAATGACGGCAAGGACAAGCACGGTCATGGAAGCCACGATGAACATCCAAGGAGAATCCTTTACGCCAGTGTTGCCATTATCTAATTCCTGCGGGTTTCTCTGAGCCAGGGTTTTGCGCGACTCACGAGCTTTCGGCTTGGCTCTCGGGCCGAACGACTTTGCGGGATGCTCTATCACCTTTGCGCCATCCCATGAAAGCGCGACGAAATCGAGGTTGCGCCGCTTGGGATCCACAATCCGCTCTGCCCATACTTCAAACGGCTCTGGGAGCTCCCACGCCGGGCTCCCAAAGGGGGGCTGCTTTCCTGGGTCCCAACCCCAGTCACGGCGCAAAACCGTATCTGTTAGCGGGTCACCATAGATGATTTGTTGGGGTAGCGGGAGCGTCTCGTCCCATTTGCCCGCTACAAACGCCTTTTCATTGAGCAACCACCACTGGACCAGATTGCGGGCAACATCCGAAAGTCCCTGAACTCGGCCTGTATCCCCTCTTCCGATCGCTTTCAGGCATTCTCCTGTTTCTCCGGTAAACTCGGGAGCCCTGAAGAGTATGGATACCACCAACTTCACTGCCGCCTGCCTTACCCAGCCATCTCGGGTGCCGCCATCACCGAAACTATAGCTGCCGTAGTAATCGAGACTGCCCTGTGCAACCTCTTCCATCAGGTAGGGAATTACAGCCAACGTGGACGCGCTTAGTGCTTCAATCGCTAGCACATTTCCCTGTTTCAAAGAGTAAATGAGCCGGAGAATCGTCATCTGATCTTCTCGCACTAAAAGTTCCTTTGCCGCCATAGCCTGTACTGAAAAATCTCCGGTCGCCATAATGCCGCGCAGTTCCTCGACAGTCATCGCCTGAGCATCTTCGTGTGAAATATTATCAGTTAGGTAATTGCGGGGGATTCTGATCTCCTCAAGTGCGAATGGAGGGAAATGAAATCGAGAAATCTTATCCTCCGCGAGTGTTACAGCGGATGAAGTAAGAAGCAGCCAGGCAAGTAATCTTTTCATGTGGCAAATATTAGTTCCCGTAGCGTAAATCAGCGGCCTGAATGTTCGCCGTTCTCCAGTCAAGTTGTTTGATCCAACGCGTATTTCCTTTGACTGAGTGACGCATCAGGGGCGGGCCCCCATTGGGGGCTTTTAAAGAAGAAGGCTCGTGCTTAGTGCCATCAGGAGGAGAAAGACGATTAGTCGTTATATCAAGAGAGTGGCCGGTTTCATGGCTGTAAGGATCCATTTCAGACAAACCTGCTTCTACAATCACCCAGTCTTGCTGATAGTCGGCAACTCCTACAATATCTGAACCAATCGCCTGATCTTTAATTAGATTTTTGACCAGGATGATTTTCAAATGCGCTGCAGAAGCCTCCTCGTTTATCCTGTTGACCAAGAGTTGTCGATCTGACACTCTGATATTTCCTTGGGCATCAAAAACACCAGCAATTTTGATGACACTGACGAACTCCGCGCCGATTTCTTGGAATCGTATGTTGGCTTGTTCATTGTAAGTCGTATTCAGCTCGGTTTTGATCTGCGCCACACTTGCGACGAAGCCGGGTTCGTGGGTCGCGGAATGACTGGCTCGATAGACCTGGAATTTGACCACGCGCGGAGGCAGGACATGAACATTCAGCGGCCCGGAGCGGTTCGCGGGGTTCGCCTTTTCCCGGACGATGATCTGACACCCAGTCGCCGGTGTGGCCAGCGTACCTTGGATGTCGAATAGGGTGTGCTCCCCATTGATGGTATGATTGGTCAGGGTGACATACTCGGTCCCGCCGTTAACGGGGGCTTGGACCAGTTCGAGGAGATTTCCCAGCTCCGCGGTGCAACCGGGGATGGTTACTGCGATGAGGGAATTGGGCCACGCTGTCGTCCCATCCTCCTTTTTCCGATTTACTCCGCAAGAAGTCCACGGCCCCTTGGTTTTATCAGGGTTGGTGTTGTCCCAGCCTTTGGCATAATCATCATTGCTGGTGTTGCGTAGTTTAAAAACGAGAGGTTGAAGCAATTTTGAGGGGAGCTTCAGCCCGTTCGCGTCCTCGGCTCCAATGAGATAGGTTCCATTCTTATTGGCCTTGAGCGGGAAGAATTGGCATCCGGCATCCTCAAGCTCGCCGAACCGGGGGCAGAGGTCGCGGAGGGGGATCAGCTTGCCGTTGCGCCAAAGTTGGTGCATTTGAATGGTCTGGCCATCACGCGTGATCTCATGAGGGCCGGTGATGGCGGTGCCGTCACCGGCGAAACGTTGGATTCGATGGGAGGAGAGGCTCGGCACGTGCTGGTAGGCTCCGGCCGCATTGGGCAGGAAAATTTTCCCGTTAAAGCCGCTTTCGGTCCATTGCCCGCTGACCATTACAACCTTCTCATTGGGAATATCACTGACGGTGACAAGATGCCCGAGTCCATCTGCCTCGACCGGCAATGCGACGGGAGTGTTCGAAGAATCCCACAATCCGACTTTATGCGCTGCGGTTACCGTGGCGGTGGCTGTGCGGCTGAGAACTGAGACGACCCAGCCTGAAGCGGTGATTTCGCCGCGGAATCCCTGCCCGCTGGGATGGAAGCCGTCTGTGCCGTCCATGCTGCCAACGAGGACTCCGGACGAGTCGAATCGATCCATTCGCTCGGTAATTTCGGTGGTGCCGCTCGGCGGCTGAAGAGGTCTTGTGCGGACAATCATGTCGCCAGCGGTGCTAACTCCAACCGGCCAGTTATACCAATAGAGATCGTCCCAGAGGTCGGCGGTCTCGTAGATGAAACTTGCCGATGATTGGCCAGCAGGCCAGAAAACCGGACAAGGGAGAGAGCCGTCCACTCCCGGGCCTTCGGTCGGTTGGACGTAGCCTTTTTGCAGCAATTGCCTGTCGTTGTTGAAGAAGTCCCAGTCTCCGAAACCGACACGATAGCCAACGCCATCCGGATACGTCTCACTCACGCTTCCGGGGTAAACACCGGTGATTTCAGGGGCGATCTTCGGGATCCAACTTCCTCCGGCCCAGATGCCGGTGCCGAACAGGACTTCGCCCTTATCGTTGAGATCCACTGCATAATCTCCCTCGGCCGGGACTTCTAGATCGATGAGAAGGTAGGAGGACTCGGGGGATTTTTTCCAATTGACGAGGATTTCGTTGGGGTCGGCGTCTTCACCGTCTTTGAGTGGACTCCCTTCGAACATGTCACCATCCGTGTTGGCGTTGTTGGGATCGGTGGTGAGGATGACTTCCTCGCCGTCCGTTAGGCCGTCTTCGTCGCTGTCGGGATTGCTTGGGTCTGTCCCGAGAGCGAATTCTGCGGCGTTGGTGAGACCGTCTCCATCCGGATCGCCGGCGGGACCGTTTTCCGGATCGATGGAGCCGTCGTCGTTGGGATCGAGGCCGTGAGCACGCTCGAAGCTGTCAGATAGTCCGTCTCCGTCTGTATCGGCGTTCAGTGGGTCGGTGGGGCCACCGATGGTGGCGACGGGCGGGATAACTTCGTCGATGTTCGAGAGGCCGTCGGAATCGAAGTCGGAGGTTTCAAGGGTTTTGCCGGGATCGAGTGGCTGATCGGTGTGTTTGAGGCGGAAGAAGGCCGTTGCGGCAGTGCCGGTGACATCGTGACTGATGATCTCGTCGTTGCCACTCTCGATGAGAGGGGCCCAGTTCCACTTGCCGAGATGATTGGCGGAATCGGAAACTTGGATGAAATAGCTGCGTCCGACCTTGCCATACCAGCGGAACAGAGTCTCGCCGGTGGGAGCGGTGGCGATTTCGGACGTTTGATCGATGCCGTTGTTTTGCCCTTCCAGCGGAGTCAGGCAGAGGAGCAGGATCAGGAATGGAGAACGCTTCATGGTGCTTCTCCCTTCTGTCCAAGTGCAGCTCCGGATAGGTAACGGCTGCCGCGATGGGGACGAAAGATGATGGTTTCATCACGCGGGACGGGCGGATGTGACTTCTGCCACTCGGCGTAGTCCCGCTGATATTTCTCCCTGGCGGATTGATAGACGACGAGCCGTTCCTTTTCGGCAGCGATGACCTCTTGAATGATTTGGAGTGGGGTAGTGGCTGTGGCCTGACTTTCTCGGGAAACAAGAATCTGCCCTGCGGAGATGACAGGTATTTCGAGATCTGTGTCCGGGGTTTTGCTGAAATTTTCCGTATTGACGCAAGAATGCATCAGGAAGAACTGATAGGATTCACCCTTGTGAACGAATCCGCCGAGGCCTGCCAACAGGCTTACGTCAAAGCCGCACCAGGCTTGATGGGTTTTCCCGGTTTCCGGATCGGTCCAATGCACTTGGCTGGTCTTGTGATCGTAAACAGTGGCTCCGAGATGGAGGGTGTGCTGTCGGTCCCATTTGAGACCTGCGAGTTCGTCCGTGGTAAGTTCCCTCGGCGGCGGAGAAGGCACGGGGAGGGACGGCGGCGGAAGATCCGCTGCGGTGGATGCCTCACCGAGCTGGATGGTGAGGGTGCGGGAGTCTTCCTTGGTGACGGCGACGGAGGAATCGATCCGGATTTGCGGAAGCACCTTTTGCACCGGTGGCGCGGGCGGCGTGAATTCAGGGAATTCGAGCGAATCCGGGATGTAGGTGCGGCCGGATTCACCGCCCGTTTCGGTTCTTTCTTCTTGAGAGAGCATTGGGGCCACACTGGCCGCAGCGACGAGGAAAATGAGAGGGATTGGTTTCATGGGGAAGCTTTGATCGTAGGAATTGCTTCCTCGTCGCTTTTTCAAAACAGCCGTGATTCCCGGCTCGTGGCAAGGGGGAAATCCGGGAGATTCGGTTCTGCCAATTCCTAACAGCTTTTTCCTTTTTCATTCATAACCGCTAGATGATAGTTCCGGAGGTTCGGGCCCGGATTGATCGGGGATCACCCGGATTTCACCGGCGAACACCCGGAGTCCGATTACAAAGACCTCCGGCCGGATCAAGCGATAGTCACTCGCCGCTGCAACAGGCACCGGCCAGCTGCCAGCAGGTTTCGCAAATCGGCTCGTCGCCCGCGTGAAACGGAGTCGGCGCGCCGCAGCGCGCGCAGGGCTCTTCTTTGGTGGCGTCGCCAGTTTCCATGGCGCGGATGAAATACGCATCCCGCCCGGGTGGCGATCTCGGAAATTTTGCCCTCTGTGCAATCGCGACCTTGCCTTTGGCGATCAAACGCCGCCAATCCGGAGCTTTTCCAATCACCCCGAGTTCCGTGGTCCATCCCGCCCTTCGAACCCTTGCCGAGCGTCATCCGGAGTGGAGCATGGCCGAGCGCAACATCCTGCGGCGCATCGACTATCAGGATCAGACGCTCGACCTCGACGGCCGCTCGTTTCCGCTGCGCGACGCGTTCCTCCCCACCATCGATCCGGTGATCGCGCTGTTGCGGCAACTCATCGAGGCCAATCGGATGGGGCAATTGCAGGAAAAGCCGCTTGCCTGAAATACCCCTACCAAGGAGCGGCGGAATCCGTCCGCCGAAGCCCATGAAATGACGATGGCACGAGGTGAACCGCATCTCATCGGCGACCCATGGACACGGCGGATCGGAGTCCGCCGCTCCTTGGTCCGGGGCTAGATCGACGTTGTACCGAACAACTCGCGGGAGTCCACCTGCGCGCCGGTTTCGACGATTTTCCATTGCCGGTCCACATTGAGGCGGACCGTGGCGAGGTGTTTGTGGGACCATTGGTCCGGGGAGATCATCGACAGCATCCGGCGGCCGCGCATTTCATAAAGGTGATAGGTCTGGCCGACGATCGGCTCGAATTGGATGTCGGCCTCATAGACCAGCTTGTTCCAGTTGAAGTGGTCGATCGTCTGCAGATAGATCTCGCGGATTTCCTGAAGTTTCTGCTGGAGATCCCGCTCGACCTCGGAGATGCCGCGCGACTTGAAGGAAGTCAGATCGTTCGGCACGATCGGCGGACTGAGGGTGGATACGGGATAGGGCAAAAACGCCCGCGATGGTTTGGTGTCTGGCTCGGACATGATGAAAAGGATGTGTTGCCTTCGCTCACGAAGCGGCGGCGGGCAACAAAAAAAACCGGGAAGTCCCGAAGGACCTCCCGGCAGTGATTTTAGTTTCAGCTGATCTTCGCAGGATCAGTTTTTGTCAGGATAGGCCCACTGTGGAGCTGGATCGGTACCCCAAACGGTGCCGGGTCCGGTTTCGAGGATGCCTTTGCCGCTGATGAGCGCCTTGCCGCTCGACTTGACGATGTTGAACGAGCTGACGCTGTTGTCCAGTTTCAGGACGACTGCCTTGCCGTCGTAGAAGTCGCTGTCGAAGGTGCCGTCCATGGCCTCTTTGAGAGGAGCCGCGATGATCGGACGGCTTGGATTTCCAGCAGCACTCATGCCCTTACCGTCAGCCTTCACCAGGATGCCGAAACCGACTTCGCCTTTTTTCACGGCTTCGGTGCCGATCGGATCGATGACGCCATCAGGCTTTTTGGTGAAAGCGGTTTTGGCGTAGAACATGCCTTCCGACTGGGCGATGCCGGCAGCGATGAGCTGACGGAATTTGTCGTTGGCGGTGGTGCCGGTGATAGCAGGGACTTCAGTGGCCTTGAAGACCGCATCCGCCGTGTCGTCGTCGGGGAAATTGCCGTATTCCGTTTCAAACTCGAACAGGGCGAGGCCCACTTGGCGGGCGTTGCTGACCGCTTCGGTTTGGTCGGCCTTTTTGCGCTGACGGATCACCATGGGGGCGGTGAGACCGGCGAGCGCCGCGATGATCACGATGACGACGAGAAGTTCCACCAGGGTGAAACCTCCGCGCATTCTTTGGTTCATTTTCATAGGTTTTGTTTCTTTATTTTATGGTTTTGTATGGATGGGGCAAACGCCCCGTATTTATGAGCCCAACTGGCGCTAGACCAATGGACTGCGTTGAAATTACCCGGCGTGGAAGGCGAAGCAAGGAGGAAGTTGATCCATCACGGAAGTCTTCGGATCGCGCCCGGCGCAGGCACCTGAAAACTCACACGTCGAAGCCGAAATGCTGCTGCGCATTGCCGAAGCAGACGGCGCGCACCAAGCCGGAGAGCGCCTCGAAATCGTCCGGCAGCTCGCCGCGATCCGCCTCGCCGCCGATGAGATTGCAGAAAATCCGGCGGAAATACTCGTGGCGCGGAAACGACAGGAACGACCGTGAGTCGGTGAGCATGCCGACGAAGCGCGACAGCAGGCCCGTCGCCGACAGCGCGTCGAGCTGGAGTTCCATCCCGTTTTTCTGATCAAGGAACCACCAGCCGGAACCGAACTGGATTTTCCCGGCCACCGTGCCGTCCTGAAAGACGCCGGTGAGGCAGGCGAAGAGGTAGTTGTCGCGGGGATTGAGATTGTAGAGCACGATTTTCGGCAACGCTCCGGAGCTGGCGAGCGCGTCGAGATAATGGACCAGCGCGGTGCCTTGGGTCGTATCGCCGATGGTGTCGTAGCCGGTGTCCGGCCCGAGTTGCTGCGACATGCGGCTGTTGCAATTCCGGAAAGCGCCGAGGTGGAGCTGTTTGGTCCAACCCTTCGCCGCGTCGAGCTGGCCGAAGAAAACCATCAGGTAAAACGAGAATTTTTCCTTCTCCTCGGGACTGGCCGGTTTGCCGGAGCGGGCCTTGTTGAAAATCATCGCCGCCTCCTCGTCGGAGCAGGGCAGCGCCGGCAGACGATCCAAGCCATGATCGGACAAGCGCCCGCCCACCTCGTGGAAATCGTCGTGGCGCTTCTGCAGAGCGCCTAACAAATCCGAGAGGTGCGCGATGGTGATGTCCGAGACCAGTTCCAGTTTCGCCAACCACGGCAGCAGCAGATCGGGCCGATCGACGTTGAATGCCTTGTCCGGGCGGAAAGTCGGCAGGACCTTGGTCTTCAAATCCGAGGCGGCGATCGCGCGGTGATCTTCCAGCGAGTCCGCCGGATCATCGGTGGTGCCGACGACGCGGACATCGAACTTGTTCAGCAGCCCGTGGACGCAGAAATCCAGTTCTGCGAGTTTTGCATTCGTGCGCTCCCAGATTTCATCCGCCGTCTGCGGGCTGAGCAGAAGGTCGATCCCGAAATAGCGTTGCAGCTCCAGATGCGTCCAGTGGTGGATCGGATTGCGCAGGGTGAAAGGCACCGTTTCGGCCCAGGCCTGGAACTTCTCGCGGGGCGTGGAAGCGCCGGTGATCAATTCCTCGTCCACGCCGTTGGCCCGCATCAGCCGCCACTTGTAGTGATCCCCGCCGAGCCAGATGTCGGAAATATTTCCCCAGCGGTGGTTGGTCGCGATTTCGCGGGGCGAGAGGTGGCAGTGGTAGTCGATGATCGGTTGGTCCTTCGCGACCTCGTGGAACAAGCGGCGCGCGGTCGGAGAATGGAGCAGAAAATTTTCGT
>JBIPMR010000548.1:0-3621 GCA_044369025.1 Luteolibacter sp. | reverse complement strand
CGGGCGCAGGCGCTGGTCAAACCTGACGACTTCACCAAGCCGATGCCTTATCCGGTTTTCATCGAGTATGTGTTTCCCACCGACCACCGGTCCGCCGCCGCGTTTTTCAAACCCGGCGACGTGCTCAACGTGAAAAAAAGCCCGAACTGCGCCGCCGTCGTGCACGTGGACACCGTGATCAACGACGACGAACCGGCACTGCTGCTCACTGTGATCCCGATCGCCTACGGCTCCTATCAGATCGGCGAAAAGGCGTCGTTCGCCATCGAGCCTCCGGCAAAACTGCGGCCGTCCGCAGGCTTCCCGGTTTTCAAAGAGTAGTCGGCTGTTAGTCGGTTCGCGAAATTCCCGCTCGAAAAAATCCGGCGGCTTGCCAGTTTGCGGCGTGGACTTGTTTTCGAAACCCCGCACGCCCGAGGAAAAGGCGCTCTCCGTGACGCAGTTGCTGCGGCGGATGAAAAACCTGTTGGAAATCCAGGTCGGCGAGGTGTGGGTGGAAGGTGAGGTTTCCAACCTGAAAAAGCAGGGCAGCGGGCATTGGTATTTCTCGCTGAAGGACGGCGGCGCGCAGATTCAGTGTGCGATGTTCGGCGCGCGGAAACGGCCGGGCGCGGACGCCCTCGAGGACGGCGCGCTGGTGCGGGTGTTCGCCGAGGCGAGTGTTTACGAGGCGCGCGGACAATTGCAGATCATCGTGCAAAAGGCCGAGCGCGCCGGCGCGGGTGACTTGCAGGCGAAGTTCGAGGCGCTGAAACGCAAACTGGCGGCGGAAGGGTTGTTCGATGCGGATCGCAAAAAGCCGGTTCCCGGATTCCCGACCACCATCGGCATCATCACTTCCGGAACCGGCGCGGCGCTCCAGGATATTCTCAACGTGTTAGGCCGGCGCGCGCCTTGGGTGCAGCCGGTGCTTTTCCCGGTCCGGGTGCAGGGTAGGGGAGCGGAGATGGAAATCGCCCAGGCCATCGCCAAGATGGGCGAGCCGGAAAAATTCGGCTACCCGCGATGCGACGTTTTGATCGTCGGCCGTGGCGGTGGCTCGATCGAGGATTTGTGGAATTTCAACGAGGAGGTCGTCGCGCGGGCGATCGCCGCCTGCCCGATTCCGATCATTTCCGCGGTCGGCCACGAGATTGATTTCACCATCGCCGATTTTGTCGCCGACCTGCGCGCGCCGACGCCCAGCGCGGCGGCCGAGCTCGCGGTGGCCGACGGCGCGGAGTTGTTAGCCCGGCTGGCGCAGATGCGGCGGCGGCTGGAACGGCTGACCCGCGAGCGGCTGTTGCGGGCGCGGATGGAAGTGGACGCGCTCAAGCGCGGCGTGCTCCAGCGCGATGGCGCGAAACTTTTGTTGGAGCCGATGCTGCGGCTCGATTCCGCCGCCAGCCAGCTTTCCCAAGCGGTGAAAAACTCGCTCGACACTTTGCAGTCCCGGGTGAGCGACGCCCGCCTTCGCCACCGCGCGCAGCTCCCGGCCAAAGTGCTCGAACGGCGGCTGGAATACCTAACCGACATGCGCCGCCGCATCGGACGGGTGACGCTCGACACCCTCGACCGGCGCGAGGAGCGCCTGTCACGGCTGCGGAGTTTGCTCCGCACCTTGGGCCCGGAGTCCGCGTTCCAGCGGGGTTTTTCGATCACGCTCGGAGCGGATGGCAAGCTCGTCCGCTCCGCGAGGTTGCTAAAGGAAGGTGATGTCCTGACGACCAAGTTTCACGACGGCGAGGTGGTTAGCCAGGTGACCGGCTGACGTGGAAATTCCCGGTTTATTTCCAAGATTCAAGTGACGGCTTGAAATTCCGGAAAAGGCAAATCAGTTTCACAGGGCAACGAAGGCGGTTTTCATCCGATCGTCCCCGCCCGCCAAACCACCCCAACCGTAGATTCCAACCATGTTCCGCCGCCTGTCCAACATCTTCCGGGGCTTCCTCGGCCTCTTCGTCTCGGGTTTGGAAAAACGCAATCCGGAGGCGTTGCTCGAACTGGAAAAGGAAAACCTGCGCAAACAGATCGCCCAGTTCAACCAGGGCCTCTCCGCCCATGCCGGACTCTGTGAGAAACTGATCTCCCAAGTGAAACGCCAGGAAGCCGAAGAGCAGGACCTTAAAGCCAAGGCCGCCGCCAACCTCCGCGCCGGCAATCAACGCCTCGCTGGCGAGATCGCCCTGGAACTCCAGCGCATCCGCAAGGACCTCGCCGACAACCGCTCGCAGCTCAACGACGCGGAAACCACCTACAAGGAACTCGTGCTGTCCCGCGACACCGCCATCAAGACCGCCCGCACGAAAATGGAATCCCTGCGCAAGGACCTCGACGGCATGAAAATGAACAAGGCGCTCGCCGAGATGAATGAAATGGCCAGCGGCATGCTCACCCAAATCGGTGGCTCCGGCGACACCCTGAACCGCCTCCATCAGATGGTGGAGGAGGAAAACACCAAGGCCGCCGGCCGCGCCCGCGTCGCCCGCGACAGCTTGGACACCACCCGCTTCAAGGAGAAGGCCGCCGAGCGCGAGGCGCTGGAAGACATAGCCCTCGCCGATCTCGCCGCGGAACTCGGGATGGCCATGTCCGGCCCGGAAACCGCGCCGGCCGGCGAGATCAAGAAGGAGATGACTCCCCAGTAAGCCGGTTTTCATGAGTCATCCGGAATCACCCGTTTTACCCGCGTGGGCGCGGGAAGTCATCGATCTCTACGAGTCCGGTGCCTGCGTCCAGTTCATCCTTCACGGCAATGTCAGCGACCGCATCCTGTTGCCGGCGGCGGACGGGAAAACCCGGGTCGCCACCCTGGACGAATTTCTGCGCGAGCGGCTGTTAGCCAGCTTCGACGTGGTGATCCGCTACGATCTCGGAAGCGGCATCCGCGTGGAAAAAGGCGGCGACCGTTTCGCCGAATGGCCCGCCGGCAAGGAAGCGGTCCTGCCGAAGAATCCGCGCGAGGCGATCCACGTCCTGACGCACTATCTGCGGTTCTGCGCCAACGTCTCCCAGCTCAAGCCCGAGCGCACCACCCGCGTGGCGGTGATCGTGAAAAACGCCGGGCTGATCGTGCCGCCGTCCGCCGGGGGCGCGAATTACGAACTCAGCGCCATCGCCAGCCAGTTCCGCGAGTGGGCCGCGGATCCCGCCATCGCCAACCAGCACTGCGCGACCTTCCTCCTGACGGAAAACCTCAACGACCTGCATCCGCTCGTCTCCCAGAATCCACAGGCCGCCTGCATCACCGTGCCGCTGCCGCAGGCGGCCGAACTCGTTCCCGTGCTCGGCCACCTGATCGAACGCTACCCCACGCCGCTCCAGCCGTTCTCACAGAATCTATCCGAACCCGCCGCCGCCCTCGCCGGCGCCACGCTGCATTCGATCGAAACCCTGCTGCAAACCCGCCAGCACCACCGCCGCGAACTCACGCCGCACGATCTGGTCGCCCTGAAAAAAGAGCTCGTGGAAAAAGACGCGCAGGGCCTCATCGAGTTCATCAAACCGGACCGCACCCTCGACGACCTCCACGGCCAGACCGCGATCAAAAACTGGTTGCGCCAGGACATCGCCCTCTGGAAAGCCGGCGATCTCGCCGCCTTGCCGATGGGTTACCTTTTCTGCGGCCCGGTCGGCACCGGC
>JBIPMR010000049.1:0-11103 GCA_044369025.1 Luteolibacter sp. | reverse complement strand
GCGGGCGTTGGCCCAGATCGTCGAGTTCCTCGGCAACAGCGATTTAAAATAATTTGCATTTCTTAATAAAATTTGAGAATTTCCCGGCCGTGAAAAGCTTCATTCTCCTGCTCGCTGCGCTATTGCCGTTGTTCGGGGCGATCACCTCCTGCTCCAACCAGGTCAAGGCCAAGCGCCCGGTTTCCTACCGCTTTGAACATGGCCGCACCGCGCTTTTGAAAAACGGAGTCGCCTACGCGCCGCGCAACGCGCCCGCCGCCGTGAAACGCGCCATCGCCGCCGGCAACCGCCTTCAAGGCATGCCCTACAAATGGGGCGGCGGCCACGCGACACATGACGACTCCGGCTACGATTGCTCCGGCACGGTTTCCTACGTCCTCCGCGAAGCCGGCCTGCTGAAAGGCTCGATCCCGTCCAACAGCTATTTCAGCTACGGCAAAAAAGGCGAAGGCAAATGGATCACCCTCTACATCCGCAAGGGCCACGTCTTCATGACCGTCGCCGGCCTGCGCCTCGACACCGGCGGCCCCGGCGTCCGCTCCGGCCCGAGCTGGAAACCGCAAACCCGCGCGGGCAAGGGACATGTGATGCGCCATCCCAAAGGGCTCTGAGCGGTTTCCGGAAAACCGGAGCGCCGAAGCCAACCGAAACGCCTTGAACCGACGGCGTCGCCCCGGCCGAAGCAGCGACGGAAACCCATACCCAACAAAGCAGCGCGAGGAGCGCAACGCTGATGGGAATCTGTTCAGTTCCCGCGGCAGCGATCGGAAAACCATCGTCTCACTCCTGCCTCGTCGAGTCTTCGTGAAACAAGGCGATCTTCGCGTAGAGGTCTTCAAACATGACCCGGGTGTCCAACTTTTGATAGACGCGGATCTCGCGCCCGCCGGAGCGTTTCTCATACTCTCCTTCGCCCGTCACACGCGGCGCCGCCACCAGCGTATAATCGCTCGACGAGGGGTCGGGCTCCCAGGAGGATTGCAAGGCCGTCATCAGCACGAGGGGGTTGTCCCCGAGCACATAACCTTCTCCCAGCGCCCCCTTCGCTCTCTTCATCAAGTCGTCCAGACGACCGCTCAGATAGCCACCCAGCCTGCCTTCGCCACCGACTCTCCGCCGGAGTTCGGCAGATGACACCAGCGCCTGGCGGTAGGTGTTCCGCGGGATCTGCCAGACTGCGACTTCCGTCTGATTGAAAATCACCTGTGCCGCCTTGATGTCGATGCCCAGATTATACTCCACGCGCTTCGGCCCCGGGGGCGGAGAGGCGGACCCTTCGTGCTCCGGGCCTCCGATCCAGACCAGAGTCATGCGCCCGGCGATCCTCGGCTCCATCAGGCACGCGCTGGCCACGTCCGTCAGCCCCGCTCCACACACCACATAAAGCGGGGACTTGGTGTCCTCCCGCAGACACTCTTCGATTATGAACCGCGCGCCGTCCGAAGGAATCGCCTTGGCCGGGTCGTCAAGCCGGACTCCCGCCCCCCTCAGCACGGGAACCGAGCCGGTCATGTTCATCACTCCGAGCAGTTCGGTCGCCATCGCCACCGCGTGTTCGGGAGTCCCCGGATAGCCGTAGAAACCTGCCGGATAGTGATGGGATCCAATAATGCCGCGCACCTCAACCGATGGACTCAGGAGATGGTGGGCCAATTGGAAGAGCCCGTCCGGATCGCCACCGTAGTCGTTGTCCACAATCACCCTGATGCGGCTCCTCACCGGCGGCTCGCTGCTTTGAGACGTCACCTCCCTGCCCACCGCAGGCAGGCCGAGCAAGAGAACGATCCCAAGGAGCACGGACCAATCGCAGAAAGGTTTCACTGGAATCAACTAACGGGTTGGATGGCAGTGACCCGCCTGAAGATCACCCGCGGCAGCATGTTTCCTTCCCCGACCGGTTTCAACCGGAATCTCCAATATTCCTCCGCCGGTCCAGGATGGATTGAGGAATCCATCGGTCATGGCGGCTTCCTCGGTGCCGCCGGTCGCCGGGTTCTGCGCGTTGATCCATGATCCCGTGCGATAGTCCGGCGCCTCGCCGTACGGATAGAGTTCCGCGGCCTGCGCCGGGCTGCGATACACGGGGAGGCCGTCGGTCCGGTTGATGAAAAACGGTTGGACGCTGCGGCTGGAGAGGACCACGCGGCCGTGATAGAGACCCAGGTTAGACTGAAGCTGCGCCTCCGCTACGGAGAAATCACAAGTCTGTCCGGCGAGACGGACCGATAACATGAGCCGTGGAACCAGCGGCGTTTTCAGGGGGAGCCGGCATTGAACCCGCGGACCGCGCGACGGGTCCGCAACGGGTTTCCCGGCCGCCAGCGCAGCTGCCTCGGACGCCCGTCCCGGATGGCGGGATGTTACGCCTTGCTTCGTCGCGGTGAATGGCGTTTCCTGCCGCCCGCATGTCCTCACTTCCTACCGCTGACCTCCTGGCGCTCGATACGGCTGGCTTGAAAAGCCGCCTGTCGAAACTCAGGAGGTATCTTTGACGTCCCGACCCTCGAAAACCAAATCAACACGCTTGAGGAGGCGATGGGCGCCCCGGAGTTCTGGAACGACTCGGACAAGGCGAAATCCATCAGCTCCAAGGCCGCCGGCCTGAAGAAAAAGCTGGAGGCCTTCCTCAAACTCGAAGGCCGCGTGGCGGACATCGAGGAAGGGGTTTCCCTGGCGAAGGAATTCGACGACGCGGATTTGGCACGCGAGGCGATCGCCAATGCCAAGGGGCTGGAGGACGACATCCGTTCTTTCGAACTGCTGACGCTGCTCGACCAGCCGAGCGATATTTCGCCGTGTTTCCTGGTGATTTCCGCCGGCGCGGGCGGCACCGAGGCCTGCGATTGGGCGCAAATGCTGCACCGCATGTATACCCGCTGGGCCGAGCGCAAGGGCTACACCGTCGAGACTCTCGACTGGCAGGACGGCGATGAGGCCGGCCTGCGCACCGCCACGCTGAAGATCACCGGCGACTATGCTTACGGTTTCCTGAAGAGCGAGCGCGGCGTGCACCGGCTTGTTAGGATTTCGCCGTTCGACTCGAACGCGAAGCGCCACACGTCGTTCGCCTCGCTCGATTGCACGCCGGAAATTTCCAAGGAGATCAACATCGAGATCAACGAAAAGGACATCGAGATCACCACCACGCGTTCCGGCGGCAAGGGCGGCCAGAACGTCAACAAGGTGGAGACCGCCGTCATCCTGCGCCACCTTCCCTCCGGCATCCTGATCCGCTCGACCGCCGCGCGGACCCAGGGAGCGAACCGGGAACTCGCGTTCGACATCCTCAAGGCCAAACTCTACACCATCGAGGAGGACAAACAGAAAGCCGAGGCGGACCGCGCCTACGGTGAGAAGGGCGACGTCTCGTGGGGCAACCAGATCCGCTCCTACGTTTTCCAACCCTATCAGAAAGTTCTCGACCTGCGCACCGGCGAGGAATCCGGCAGCATCCAGGAAGTGATGGACGGCGATATCGACGCGTTCATCGAGGCCAAGCTCCGCGGCAAGGTCCGGGTGAAGGGCGCGAAGGATGAGGAGGATTGAGGCCTCAGGCGGCGACGCCATTGACGACGTCCATGCCGAGGATGCAGACGTCGTCGCCGAAATCCAAGTGCCCTGAAAACTGCTGGGATTCGTGGATCAGCTCATCCAACAGCTGGTCGCAAGGTTGATGCAGCCTCTGCCTGACAGCCGAGAGCAGCCGCTCGCGGCCGTAGGGCTCGCCGGCGTCGTTTTCCGCCTCATAAAGCCCGTCGGTGAACAGCACGATCGCATCGTGCGGGGCGAGCTGCTCGTGAAAGGTGGGGTAGGAGGTCTTTCCTAACATTCCGAGCGGCGGCCGGTTCTGGCCGCGCACGCCGAGCCACTCGACGACATTGGCGTCGCGCCGCAGGATCATCGCGCTGGGGTGGCCGGCGTTCGCGTAGTGGACCTGCTGGTTGGCGAGATCCGCGATGTAATAGAAGGCGGTGGCGAAAGTTTCGATGCCGGCCTGTTTGAAGGTTTCCGAAATCTGTTGGTTGAGCGCGCTGAGGAATTTTCCAGGCTCCGAAGCGACGGGTGTGGCTTGATCGACCAAGCCGCGCATCAGGCCGCGCATCAGGGTGCCGATCAGGGCGGCTTGCACGCCGTGGCCCATCACGTCGCAGATGAGCACCCCGGCCTTGTCGTCGGAAAGCCGCAGGACGCTGAAAAAATCCCCGCTCAGCGAGACCGCCGGCCGGTAGCAGTGGGCGAAGTGCAGCGCGCTTTGGTTGTGAACGATGAATTCCGGATACTTGTGGGTCAGCAGGGCGCACTGGATTTCCCGGGCCATCCGCAGTTCCTCTTCCAGCATTTCGTTTCTCCGCTGGAGCTCGGCGGCGAAGCGTTCGCGCTCGGTCTGGGCGCGGTGGCGTTCGATCGCGTAGCGGATCGCGCGAGGCAAAGCCTCGTCCATCGCCTCGCCCTTCGGCAGATAATCCTGGCCACCGTGTTGCACCGCCTGCATGGCCACTTCCTCGTCGCCGAGGCCGCTGAGGATGATGATCGGAACGCCCGGCACCGCCGCGTGAAACGTCTCGAAGGTCTCCAATCCGTGGCTGCCTGGCAGCCCGAGATCCAGCAGCACCACGTCGAAATGCTCCGCCTTGGCCCGCTCGATGGCGCTCGACAGATAGTCGGCGGTGGCCAGCTCGAATTGAAGCCCGGGCACCGCTTTCAGGGTGGCCCGCACCAACAAGACGTCGGTTGGATTGTCTTCCACCACCAGGACCTTGACCGGTTGCGCGATCATGGCACAGGCTACTTCGGCAGGGTGACTACCGCAAACCAGAACTTCTCCAAAATCGCGATCGCCTCGGCAAACGAAGTGAAATCCACCGGTTTCACCACGTAACAATTCGCGTGGAGCTTGTAGCTTTTCAGCACATCCTCCTCGGCGCGCGAGGTCGTCAGCACCACCACCGGAATGACCTTGAGACTGTCATCCGCCTTCATTTCCGCCAGCACTTCGCAGCCGTTTTTCTTGGGCAGGTTCAAATCCAGCAGCACCAAATCCGGCCGCGGCATCTCGGCGTAGGGCGGTTCCCGGCGTAGAAAAGCCATCGCCTGCACGCCATCTTCGACGATGTGCAAGCGGTTGATCAGGCGGGCGTCCGCCAGCGCCCGCTTCGTCAGCAGCGCATCCGTCGGACTGTCTTCGACGAGCAGGATTTCAATCGGCTTGATGGGGAGTTCCGGGTTCATGGCGTGGGTTGGGGGATTCGGTGAGTGTGAAATAAAACGTCGAGCCCTGCTCCGGCGCCGACTCGACCCAGATCCGGCCGCGGTGGCGCTCGACGATGCGCTTGCAGATCGCCAGGCCGATGCCGGTTCCGGGGTATTCGCGGCGGGTGTGCAACCGCTGGAAAATTTCGAAAATGCGTTCCAAATACTGCGGCTCGATGCCGATGCCGTTGTCGCGCACCGCAAACTGCCAAGCGCCGTTTTTCATCTCCGCGCTGACGTGGATTTCCGGCCGCTGCCCGCCACCAAACTTCACCCCGTTGGCAATCAGATTCTGGAACAACTGCGCCAATTGCCGCGGATCGGCCACCACCGTCGGCAATGGCCCGCGGCTGACCACCGCCCCGCGCTCGCCCAGCGTGACGGTCAGATTGGCCAGCGCTTCATCCAGCGCGGCGTTGGCATCGGTCGGCACCAGTGGTCTGCCGCCCGAGTCCACCCGCGAGTAAGCCAGCAAATCGCGGATCAGGTTTTGCATCCGCCGGGTTCCCTCGACGGCGTGCTGGATCAGCTCGGCGGCATCCTCGTCGAGCCGGTCGCGGTAGCCCTTTGCGAGCAGTTCGACGCAGCCGGCGACGGCCCGCAGCGGCTCCTGCAAATCGTGTGAAGCGATCGACGCGAATTGCGCGAGATCCGCATTCGAGCGCGCCAGCTCCTCCTCCATCCGCTTCTGCGGGGTGATGTCCCAGTTGGTGCCGATCATGTGCACCGCCCGGCCCGTTTCATCCCGCTGCACCAGCGCGTTCGCCTTGATGTAGCGGATGCTGCCATCGGGCCAGACAATCCGGAAGTCGCTGTCATACTCCGGACCCGCATCCAGCGTCTGCAGGACTTTTTCGGTTTCCCGCGCCACATCCTCCGGGTGCACCGTGGCCCGCCAGCTGTCGAAATTCCCGGAAAACCGCTTCGGATCGACCCCGAAAATCCGAAACATCTGCGCGTCCCAAACCAGCGAATTGTTCACCGGATCGTAATCCCAGATCCCGATCGAGGCCGCGCGGGTCGCCAGCAGCAGCCGGTTGCTCATCAGCTCCAGTTCCTGCTCCACCTGCTTGCGGCTGGTGATGTCGTGCGAAATGCCGAAAATCCCGAGAATTTTCCCGTCCGGGCCGCGCAACGGCATCTTGACGATCGCCGCCCACTCCACCCGGCCGTCGGGCCAGCAGATTTTCTCCTCGGTGCCCAGCGGATCGCCGCTGTGCATCACCTGCAGGTCATCCTCCCGCGCCCGTTCGGCGTGCTCTTTGGGGAAAAAATCAAAGTCGGTTTTCCCCAGCGCCTGCGCCGGGTCGGTCAGCCCGAAGCGGGCCAGATGCGCGCGGTTGTTCCGCAGGAACCGGCCCTCCCGATCCTTGAAATAAATCCGGTCCGGCACCTGATCCATCAGCTCGTTGAGGCGATGGCGCTCGCGCTCGGCCTCCGCCTTGGCCTCCGCGCACAGCGCATCGATCAAACGGACCGTTTGCGCGCTCCACACGATGAGTGTTACCAAAATGACCGCGCTCAGAATCAACAACAGCCTCACCCCGAGGTCCGCCGCGTAAAGACCGCGGCTCTCACCCCACAGCCGTAACCAACTCAGGATCACCGGCACAAACAACACCGCCGGCAACAATCGCCGGATGAAAATCCAGGCGATCTTGTTCCGGATCAACGTCATGAATCCCGCGTCGCCCGGTGCCGCCACCACCCCCACCGCCAGCACTAAAAACGCCAGCTGGGTGTGCAGCGATGCCAAGTGTGCGATGCCCACCCCATCCGCCATTCCGAAGAGAAAACAAATCAACACCAGGTAAACCGACGCGCCCACCAGCAATCCGAGACCCTGGACCCACTGCGGCTTGCCGCGGTCCAGCAGCAGCAAGGCGCCGCCCAGCAACACCAGGTTCACCGCCGAATTCACGGCCATCCACTGTGGAAAGCCGGTGGTCATCCATACCAACCGGTCGCTTCCGAAACTCCCCTCCCCCAAGGCCATTGCCAGCGACAGCGCACCGATGACGATGGACCCCGCGGCCATCCAGCGGCCGGCGGCGGTTTTTCTCTGGCTGGGCGCCGGTCCCCGCAGCAGCCACAGGCCGCCACCGAGCAGCGCGAATCCCAGCGCCGCGTTCGGGAGAATCGTGATCCATTCCGGGCACACACTTTTCGAAACCGCGAGGTTGAATGCACACCCCGCCAATGCCAGCAAGCCGAATGCCATCGCCCCCAGTCCGCACACTCGTGACACCCAATCGTAGGGCGGCACCACGCCGGCAATGAGCTTGTTGGATTTCATCGGATCACGGACCTTGAGCCGCCACGCCTTCGCGCGCAAACCACCTACAATCTCCCACCAAATCCGGATTTGTCATGGAGCGTCTGGTTTTGACGAACTTCCGCCGCCACCATCACCGGCGGGAAATCCCCTTTTGGGCCCGGCTTTGGAAGTTGCGACCGTGGCGGATTCCCGTTAACCTGCGGCCATGACAGCCTTGGAATCCTCCGCCCCTGTTTCCATCGTCGATTATCTCGCCGGCGAGGAAACCGGCGAGGTGAAACACGAGTATCTCGGCGGAACCGTCCACGCGATGGCCGGCGCGACCAATCAGCACAATGTCATCGCGCTCAATGCGCAGGGCTATTTGCTGTTCCAACTGCGCGGCAAACCCTGCCAGCCCTTCAACAGTGACACCAAGATCCGCATCGAATTTCCCGACCACACCCGGTTCTACTACCCCGACGCCATGGTCGTCTGCCAATCGAACCCGCCCACCGACCACTTCCAGGATCAGCCGGTGGTGGTGATCGAAGTCCTCAGCGACTCGACCCGCCGCGCGGACCTGGGCGAGAAGCGCGATGCCTATCTGATGCTTCCGTCGCTCAAAGTTCTCATGTTCGTGGAACCCGAAAAACCGTCCGTCACCCTCCACCGCAGGAAACCCGGCGGCGGATTCGCCATCGAGCACCACGGCGGGCTGGAAGCGGTGATTCCCCTGCCGGAAATCGAAGCGTCATTGGCGCTCGCCGATCTTTACGAGCGGGTGGAATTTGCGTGAGCAGCCCTGCCTCAGTCCAGGCTGGCGCGATGTTGCGCCGCGCAGTTGAGATCGGCGTGCTGACCGAAATGGCCTTGGGTCGCGAAAAGCTCTTCAAGGAGATCATGGGTAAGGATCGGAGTGGTTTCCTGACTGGGTCACAGCCTCTGCGATGGGGAGTCCGCCATCCGGATGCTGGGAAATGGGATACCGGGCATGGCGGTTGGAAACCGCCGCCACGATTTCGCCCCGCAATTTGGGATGGTGTGAAGCCCGGTTTCCGCTTATCCCGTGCCCGCCGCAGGGCGAAATTTCCCCATGATTCCCGAACTCACGCTCATCAAGGCCGGCACCGGCGTTCTTACGAAGTCCGCCGATGGCACGCTCGACAAGGCCGCGCTGGTGCACCTCGTGTCGGCCATCGCCGGGCTGATGGACGCCGGGCACCGGTGTTTGTTCGTCTCCTCCGGCGCGGTGGGTTCCGGCGTTTCCGCGCTCGGGCTGACGGAATATCCCACGGAAACCGCCACCCGCCAGGCCTGCGCCGCGATCGGCCAGGCGCGGCTGATGCAAACCTACAGCAGCTTGTTTTCGAATTTCGACATCACCATCGCCCAAGTCCTGCTCACCGCCGCCGACCTCGGCACCCCGGAGCGCGGCGGATATGTGAGCGACACGTTCCGCCGTCTGCTGATGGAGCCGCGCATCCTGCCCATCATCAATGAAAACGACTCGGTCGCGGTCGAGGAATTGAAGTTCGGCGACAACGACATGCTCTCCGTCCGGGTGGCGAAACTCGCCGGCGCCAACCGCGTCATCCTGCTCACCAGCGTCGACGGCCTGCTCGATCCGGAAACCCGATCGCTCATCCCCGAGGTGACCGACATCGACAACGTTTTCCGCCACGTCCGCGAGGACAAGGGCCGCTTCTCGATGGGTGGCATGGCGTCGAAACTCGCCGCCGTGAAATTCGCCGTCGAGGCCGGGATCGAAACCCACATCGCCCACGGCCGCCATCCCGAGCGCCTCGCCGGAATCGTCGCCGGGAACGGGATCTCGACGAAATTCCACGCGGCGGCACGTTAGACCGCATCCGCATCGGATCCCCCCTCGGGCAGCCGCTGCGCCAAGAAGGCGGTTTGCTTTTCAAGCCGCGGCCGGATAGACTCATGTCCTGCGGTTCTTCGCAGCCGCCAACCATCATGAGTGATTCCCCATCCCAACCGCGCAGCGCCCTGGCCCTCGTGGGCTTCATCCTCATCACCTTCTGCGCGCCGCTCGCCAGCTTGGGGGCGATGCCGGGGGATTGGTACGCCGCGCTCAACAAACCCGCGTGGAACCCGCCCGCCTGGATCTTCGGCCCGGCGTGGACGCTGCTCTACACCTTGATGGCCGTGGCGGCGTGGCTGGTGTGGAAACAGGTCGGTTGGAAAAAACCGCTGTGGCTCTATTTCATCCAACTCGCGCTCAATGCCGCATGGACGCCGATCTTCTTCGGCGCGCACCAACTCGGGTGGGCGCTGGTGGCAATCATCCTGTTGTGGACCGCCATCGCTCTAACCATGCGGAGCTTCTTCCGCGTCAGGCCGGCGGCCGGCTGGCTTTTCCTCCCCTATCTGGCGTGGGTCACCTTCGCCACCGTCCTCAACTTCACCTTGTGGCGGCTGAATCCATGATGGTCCGACCACTCCGGCAAACCACCGGCAACGGCACACTCCCATCCCTGGAAACCTGGCAAGTTCGAATCCTGATCCCGGCAGGGAGCGGAGCTCGGAGCCCCGGCTCGAGGAGCGGGCGACCGGCTGGAATCCCTTGAGGATCTCCCTCCAGGCAGTGGGCCTGGCCCCCAACCCAAGCTCTTCGTCCGTGTCGCCGCGGAATGAGAGATCCATGTTTTCGCCTCCCCCGCAAAAACTTTCCGGAAAGTCGGTCAGCTTTTCAAGTCAAGTGCCGTGAAGGGAGGTGGCAGGCCGAGTCTCAGCCCTCACCGCTCCCAAAGCCTGCCCCATCAAAAAATTCCACCATTCAACCCATGAAGAACAACCGTAAAAACCCGCTGCTCGCCGCCTTCATCTCACTCGCCTTTACCGCGCCTTCGGCATTCGCCCTCGATGGCACATGGAGTGCCGACTCCGATGGCAACTGGAGCGACCCTGCCAACTGGACTGGCAGCACCGTCGCCGACGGCGTCGGGTCGACCGCGACTCTTGGTGACTTGATCACCGTGGACCGCATCATCACGCTCGATAGCGCACGCTCCATCGGCAACATCATCACTCTCGATGCGACGAACAATTTCACGATCTCCGGCGCGGAAATCCTCACGCTCGATGTCGCCTCGGGCTCACCCACCATCAACACCCTCCAAGACCGCACGCTCACCATCGACAGCGCGATTGCCGGCGATGAAGGACTCATCAAAACCAGCTCAGGCACCACCACCGGCACCCTGATCCTGGGCGGCGACAACACCTACACCGGCGACACCATTCTCAATGTCGGCACCCTCGGCGTGACCCACAACAACGCACTGGGCAGCACAACTGGCAAAACCATCATCAACGGCGGCAACGGGAACACGGGTTCCACCCTCAGTTTGAGCAGCGCCCTGACGGACCTGACGGTCGCGGAGAATCTCGACTTCAACGCAAATGCAGTTGGACGCGCCAATCTGACGAACAACAGTGCCCAGAACCACACCCTCAGCGGCAGCATCATTGCAACGGGTATTTCGCCGAATTTCACCCAGTTTTCCTCAAGCGGCACCGGCTCCATAACCATCAGCGGCGACATCACCAGCGGCGTCGGCAACAATGTC
>JBIPMR010000546.1:0-3631 GCA_044369025.1 Luteolibacter sp. | reverse complement strand
AGCGTTCGCCCGTTTCGGTGAGGGTGTGGGCGCAGCGCTCGATGATGGCTTCCACCGCTCCTTTGATATAGATCATCTTCGGGTCGCTGCCGCTGCCGTGGAGCGTGGCCATGTATTGGTAAGCTGACTCGAAGGGAATGCTCTCGATCCGCGGCAGCCGCCCGCTCATTTCCTCCTCGGTCAGCCCCGCCTTTTGCGCGGCGACGATCAATGCCGCCTCGGTCGGATCACCCTGGACGCCGGTGCGGCCATCGTCATCGCGAACGAGGCGCGAATCGTTGCATAACAGCCCGGCGCCGAGCGTTTCGATGAGTGCCACGTTTTCGCCGATGACCACCGGCACCTGCTCAAGGTGAATTTCGCCGGATGGCTCGTAGCCACTGCCGGTGACATGGTAGTGCCTTCCGCCAGCGTGGATTTCCTGCACGGTCATCTGATTTTGCGTGAGCGTGCCGGTTTTATCCGAGCAAATGACGGTGGTGCTGCCGAGCGTCTCCACGGCGGGCAGCTTGCGGATGATCGCACGCCGCCGCGCCATGCGGGAGACACCGATCGCCAGCGTGATGGTGAGCGCGGCAGGCAGTCCCTCGGGAATCGCTCCGACGGCCAGCGCGACGGCGGCCATGAACATGTTTACCCACGATTCGCCACGCAGAATGCCGACGATGAACGTGAGCGCCGCCAACCCGAGGATCACATAAAGCAACAGCCGGCTGAACTGCGCGATCTTGCGGGTGAGAGGCGTCTGCAAATCATCCGCCGTATGGATCAGCCCCGCGATGCGCCCCATCTCGGTCTGGTCGTCGGTGGCGAAAACGACGCCCTCGCCCTGACCGTAAGTGACCAGCGTCCCGGTGAAAGCGAGATTCGTGCGCTCGGCGAGGATCGATCCGGCTGGAAGCGGATCGGTCTGCTTTTCGACCGGGACGGATTCGCCGGTCAGTGCGGCTTCCTCGATTTGCAAATTGCGCTGGTGCAACAGGCGCAGGTCGGCGGGCACGCGGTCACCAGATTGCAGCAGCACCACGTCGCCGGGCACGAGTTGGGCCGAGGGAATCCGCAGCTTCTGACCGCCGCGCCGCACCGTGGCCTCGGTGACGACCATTTTCGCCAATGCGTCGATGGCCTTCTCCGCCTTCGCTTCCTGGAGATAACCGATGATGGCATTGATGAATACGACGCCAAAAATGACCGCCGCGTCCACCCATTCCCCCAGCGCCACCGTGATGCCGGTGGCTGCGAGCAGGATATAAATGAGCGGTTGGTGAAACTGCAGAAAGAAGCGCTTCCATTCGCTGAGCCGCTTCTGCGCGGTCATCCGGTTCGGGCCGAACTGCCGCAAGCGCTCCGCGACATCGGATTGCTCCAAACCCGTGGCCGGGATGCACTCGAGAAGTCCGGTGGCTTGTTCTGCCGGAAGTTCGTGCCAGTGGGTTTGGGGAGAAGCTTTCATTGGCTTGGGGGGCGCTGCAATTTTCCGACGGGTGCAATCTACCTCGGAGAACGCCTTTATGCGAAGCCGCTGTCGTGTTTTCTGCCGCATTTTATGATGTTCTTGGATACGATGTGGCCTAGGGTTTCGCAGTCCCATGCCACGTATCATTCGCCGAGCGCTTTATCAGAAGCTGAGGGAGCTCCCTGAGTTGGTGGAGTTCCAGCGCGATTTCGAACTGTTGAGCGGCATGAAACTGGCATTCGTGGATGAACTGGGCCTCGGCGACGATCTGCGGCGCGACCGGTTGCCACTGTGCTCTGCGATGAACGCGTCTGATTCGGGACGCGCGATGTGTGCCCGCTCCCGGCATGCTCTGTTAGCCAACGCTGCGGATCAGTCGGGTTGCCTGCTCTGCGATGCGGGCCTCAGCGAAGCGGCGATTCCTCTCAACATCAGCGGCATCAAAGCGGGCTATTTCATGTTTGGCGGGACCGCTCCGCTGCCGCCTAACCAGCAGACGATTCAAAAGGCACGGCATCTTTTGAAGAAAAACGGCATCCCGATCGACGACCGGGACCTCGAAACCTGGCTTTGCCAAACTCCCGTCGTGCCGGCGGAAACCTTGGATGCCTATCGGAGAATCGCCGTGCTTGCCGCCAAACAAATCGCGCTCAAGGTCACCGATCAGCTCGTGGATCCCGAGGTCGCGATGCCGCCGTCGGTCACCAAGGCCTGCGGTTATATCCGGGCACGGGCGCTGGTGGATGATATCAACCTGGCCGGGGTGGCGCGCCATTGCGGCGTCAGTGAAGGACATCTATCCAGAATCTTCCACCACGCCACCGGTCTGACTTTCCGCGAGTATCTCAACCAAATCCGCATCGGGCGCGCCAAGTCGCTGTTGATCCACTCGGGCAAAAACGTCACCGAAATCGCCTACGAATCCGGTTTCCAATCACTCTCGCAGTTCCACCGGGCGTTTCGGAAAATCCATGGAACGACTCCCGGGGAAATGCGCTCCAGGCGCTCCGGCGAAGGCTGACTCCCCGCCGGCGTCATCGCTGATCAGAAGGCGCTCTTGAAATTGTTGATGGCGCCGCAAGTGCCTTTCTGGGTTTCGGATTTCAGGAAGGCCGCACCGTCCGAATTGCCGCGACCATCGGGCCGCGAGGCCGGATAGCAAGTGAAGAGTTAGGGCCGGAAGTTCAAGATCGGACCCAGCACCAACCCGACGAGGATCAGCAGCGGCGCTGCAATCCAAGGGTTCCTGGATCCTCGGGGAGAATGATTCATAGGTGAGTCGAGCGTGAAACGCATCCATTCCCGACGCTGATTCCAAGCGATCGGTTGATCATGCTTTCCTGGAGGAAGTTAGAGAGATGGGATAGTTGTGGAAAGCTCCGATTTTTTCCAAAAGTCTTCACGCGACCCGGGCCATTCTTCGTCCCAACGGGACGGCTCATCAAAGCCCGGCACGAGGTGCCGGGATCGGGATGACCTTGGACATCCGGGCGTCCTGAAAGGACGCTTCGTGGGGGTGGCGGGTTGATTCGAATTGGAGCGCTTGTGCGTGTATGAGCCGTCCTTTCAGCACGGATTTCCATCACCACGCCAGACCCGGCACCTTGTGCCTGGCTTTGATGAAAGGTCCCGTTGGGACCGGAGAGCCGTTGGTTCCGATCAGGCCTTGCGGCGTCACCTCTTTTTACAAAAAACGGCATCCGCCGTGAGGACGGATGCCGTTGTTTGAAAAATCCGGTGGAGTGGGATTACTTTTTCGCGGAGAGCTCGGCGATTTTCGCGCGGGACACGCGGCCGACGGTGTCCTTCCACCGGGCGCGGTATTTCTTGGCATCCTCGGCGGTGACGGCGGCGGCTTTGTTGTCGGAGGAATTGCGCACGTAGGTCATCACATCGGCGAGTTTCTGGTCATCGAGTGCGGCACCGAGCGAGGAGTCGTGTTTTCATGGCTTTCACTGAGCTTGCAGATGAAATTTGATACCCCGCGGATCTTGCGCAATCCCAGGAAACGGGGATTTTTTCCGAGGCATCAGCGGGCGATGTGGATGGCGGTGGCGTTGACGATGAGTGCTTCGGGGCTGGACGACGGGGCGACGGTGCCGACGAGCGTGACTTCGCTAAGTTCCTTGAGTCCTTGCACGCCCTTGAGCCCTTGTTTGAGGACGCGGCCTTTTT
>JBIPMR010000048.1:0-11109 GCA_044369025.1 Luteolibacter sp. | reverse complement strand
CACCGGCGGCCCCAACGGCGACTCCGACAACGACGGCGTGCCCAACCTCGTCGAATACGCCCTCATCGACGGTGAAGAGCGCGGTGTGCTCAGCGGCAACACCATCATCTTCACCAAGCGTGGAGTGCCCTACGGCAGCGATATCACTTACGATATCGAGAGTTCCACCCTGCTCACCACCGGATCATGGACCACCCTAGCCTAACCACCGGTCGTCGAAAATGCAAGCTCGATTTCCTACACGTTCACCCCTGGCAGCCCGGCGAAGAACTTCGCCCGCCTCAAGGTGGTGAAAGTCCCATAAATCAGCCGGCGACCGATTCAAACAAGGAGGCGGAAAACCCGGGTTTCCCGCCCTCCCGGGTTATCTCTGGAAATGATCGGAATGTGTAAGATTTTGCATAAACCGTGCAAGCTGCGACAGGTGACAACCCTGAACCCATTTGCCACCTTGAGACAGCGCCGACGTGGTAAGTGGAGCTTGAATTCATGCATTCCACTACCCGGCGCATTCATCGCATTTCCAACCCGCTCCCCCCGGCTCGGCCCACCACTGACTCTGGTGGAAAATTCCACATCCTCTCCAACCACAAAATCCATGAAACCTAGATTCCTCGCATTCCCGTTCCATTTTATCGTCACCTCCTCCGCCGTGGTGGCGGTTCTCGCTCCCCTCAACACCCTCGCCGTCGACTTCACGTGGGTAGGTGTCACCAGCTCTGACTGGACCTTACCCGCCAACTGGACCACCGGCACTCCTCCTGTCACCGGCACTCCTCCTGTCTATGGGTCTACCAATACCCTCGACACCCTTCGGATTTCCAATGCGGCCGGAGCCACTGCGGTGTACGATCCAGGTTCAGCTCTGACCACCACCTTCGGTGCCGGACGTGCTTTCATCCTCGGCTCCACGACTGCAGGCAGCCTCACGGTAACCAGCGGCACCCTCGCCGCAGTCAGGGCGACCGTCGGTGGCAACGAACCGATCATGGCCAATGGTGCCAACGCGAGCCTGTTGATCAATGGCGGTGCGTTGGATCTCACGGGACACCTCAATACTTTCCTGTTTCAAAACTCGGGCACAGGAAACACCAGTGACCTGACCATCAGCAGCGGTTCGTTCTCCTCGAATGGATTCAATTTGCAACAATCAGGCACCGGTGTGGGAACCATCAATCTGGATGGTGGATTCATGGCAGTGAATGCTTTCAGCCGGCCTTCTGTAACGGGTTCAACCACCTTCAACCTCAACGGTGGCACCCTCCGAGCCCGCATCAATTCCACGAGTTTTCTCCCGGCACTCACCGGTCTGCAAACCATTGTGGAAGCCGGCGGCGCAGTCATTGATACCAAGGGATTCAACATCACTATCGCCGAGGTGCTGGAACATGACACCACTCTCGGACCCACTCCGGACGGCGGACTCATCAAAAATGGAGTCGGCACTCTCACACTCTCGGGAGCAAGTGACTTCACCGGTCCGGTGACGATCAACGCCGGAACCGCGCTCGCTACCCCCAGCAGAATGTTGCTTGGCAGCAACAGCGGCGCGGGCTCCGGAGCAATCACGCTGGCGGATTCCTACACGGAACTCCAAGTCAACAACACCCGTGACATCGCCAACGCCATCACCGTTTCCAACACAGGTGAAGAGAAAACCCTGCTCCTGCCCACACCGAATGATGTGACATTTCCTTTCACTGCGGCCACTCTCTCAGGTGAAATCACTGTCAACGAAACCAACATCGACCACTTCCGAGTCCGGTCAGATGGCAACTGCTTCCTGACACTCTCCGGACCGATCCGCGGCCCCGGCGGGATCTACAAGTTCCAAAACGGAGTCGTCACGCTCTCGAACCCGGCCAACGACTTCACCGGCGGAGTCAAAATCACCCAGGGAACGATTTCATTTTTCACCGGTGGACTTGGCAGCAGCGGTTCCATTCTTATGGACGGTGGCGGGCTGCGTTGGAACCCAACCAACGACGAGGACGTCTCCAGCCGGATCGTTTTGGTGAACGGCAAGACCGCCACCTTCAACCTGATGGAGGGCGGCGACCCTTATGATATTTCCAACGTCAGCTTCGCCAATGCCATCGGCAGCGGCACCTCTGCCGCGCTCGTCAAAACCGGACCGGGCACCCTCACCCTCACCCAGCCCAGTAGCTACAGCGGCGGCACCACCGTCTCACAGGGGACCCTCGAGTTTGCCAATGACGGCCTCGGCACTTCGGGATCCATCACGATGAACGGCGGCATCCTGCGCTGGGCAACGAGTAACACCCAGGATCTTTCCTCACGCGTCGTCATGGTGAATGCCAAGAGCGCCTCCTTTTCCACCAATGGCAACGATGTCAACTTCGCCGGCGCCATCGGCAATTCGTCCACCGGCAACCTCGGCAAAACCAATACCCTCGGCACCCTCACCCTCAACGGCACCAACACCTACACCGGCACCACCACGGTCGGCGGCGGCACTCTCAAACTTGCCGCCGGGGCCACGATCACGGCCAGCGCCTCGGTCATCCTTGGCGCGCCGGGCACGCTCGATACCAGCGCTCAAACCACCTACAGCGTGCCCGCGGCGCAGCCGATCGCTTTCGGAATCAACGCCGGTGGCAGCGGCTCCGCCGGCAAGATCGCAGCCGCGGGCCTCGAAGTCAGCAACGCGACCGTCACCTACACCATCACCGGCACGCCCGACGATCCGGTTTACGTGCTCGCCACCTACACCGGCACTCTGGCAGGCACCTTCCTGTCCGTGCCCGCCGCGCCCACGGGATACACCCTCAAATACGACCACGAGGGCAACAAGATCGCGCTGGTGCAAGACGCCGCTTCCGGTTTCGCCGCCTGGCAATCCGCTAACAGTACTGCGGGCGGCCTCGGTGACGATCACGACAACGACGGCGTGGACAACGGCACCGAGTATTTCCTCGCGGGCAATGCGGACTCCACCGGCTTCACCGCCCTGCCCGGCGTGATCAACACCGCGGGTGTTCTCAGCGTGACCTGGACCAAGGCCGCCACCGGTTACGCGGGCACCTATAACTCCGGGTTCGTGGTGGAAACTTCCGACACACTCGCCGCGGCAAGCTGGGTCACGGCAGCCGAAGGCGCGGGCGCGGATCAAGTGTCAGTCACCGGCAATGAGGTGAAATACACCTTCCCCGCCGGCACCAAAAAATTCGCCCGCCTCAAGGTCACGGGCCCGTAAGATTTCCCGCGATGGCTCCACGCAACAAGCAGGGAATGCAAATTCCCTGCTTTTTGTTTTGCACGAAACGCCCAGCTCACATTCTTGAAACTAAAGGCGTCGAATTGTCGATGCGCTGACTCCCCCGTCTCGCGTTTCAATAATAAAATATCTTAAATATTAAATATGAACCCAAGGATGTTTTCGGGCAGACCTCACGAAACGACCTTATTTCAGACATCCTGATCCGGTCGGAAAAAGATTTGGCGCGGGTTGGGTTTTGTGAGGTGGGGGTTGTTACGGGCCAAGCTGACGCAGGCCTACCCAGGCCAGCGGCCCGAGTGGGAGGCTTTTGGCCCTCAAGAGCTGCCAACGCACCGCCCGGAAAAAGCCGGAACCTCACCGCCCGGACGATTGCGTTTGCGGACCTTTCGCCGGTTCCCCCGGCGGTGGAACCTTACCGGGCATGCGCGTCAAGTTAAGCGTGTCATCCACCAGGACGCCGTCCTCCCGGGACCGCGAGTTTCAAACTCGCCGCCCATGAGACGAGCCAGAAAAAACCCGCAGGACATCCCTTCCTCACCTCATGGTCATGCGAGTCTCAGACTCGCGTTTCCAGGGCGCCCGCTCTTGATCTACGCCTCTCAGGCCGATGTTCCGGAGAGTTTCCGCTTAACTTGACACGCATGTCTACCGGGGTAGGGCGGCACCGCCGGGGCCGCTCGTGAAAGAGCTGCCAATGCGAAGCCCGGGTTGGAAGTTGCGACCCCGTTGGCGCAGGAGATGGTCCTACTTGGGGAAATTGAACTTGGCCGCACCTGCTGCCGAAAGGAGGGCGTTTCGTGAGGTCTGTTGGGACTGGGGTCCTCGCGCAATCACACAAAGCGCAGGGTGGGATCAGGCATCCGCGTCTCCGGGTTCGCCGCGCCTAACAAACTTCCGGCCACCGCGCCGCGGTGGCAGTTGTCGCCGCCGACCATCGCATTCGCGGTGATGCCCGCGGCGAAATCGTCGTGATATTTCCACGCCAGGTAGAGCGCCGCCGGCATCGCCTCCGCGATATAACAGGCCGGGCTGAAGCGGGCGCCGATCACCTGCGTGTCCGGCTGCTCCCGCCATGATTCCGCCTTGTTGCCGGACAACCAATCGCCGGCCTCGCGGCGCATCGCGTCGCGCAGGGTTTCGCCCTCGGCCACCGCCCATAACAGGCGGACCAACGTATCCGCCGCGCGCAGCACGTTGGCATGCGCGTGGGTCAGGCCGACGTGTTGTTTGACGATCCCCCTCAGCTCCTCGCGCGGCGTTCCTTCCAGCGCGGCGACGAGCGCCGGCACGGTCGCGAGCCCGCCGATGTGTTCGTCGCTGATCCCGCATTTCAAGGGCGGCTTGCCCTGCGCATAGCGGGTGAAAAACGCCCGGTGGTATTCTTCCACATAGGTGTCGCGATGCCAGCCCGGCTCTAACATTCTTGCGATGTAACGCTCCAGCCACGCTTCCGGATCGTAGCCGCCGCGCGCTTTGACGAAATCATGTAACTCCGCCGCGAGTTTGAAGTTCAGGGTGTTTTCCCCGGCTTGGAGAAACTGGTGATAGTGGATTTCCCGCTGTCCCCAGTACTGCGCCTGCTCGCGGAGGATGTCGCCGCGCGCGTTGAGCGGTTGATAGCTGGAGCGCCACAAGATGCTGCCCGGGTGCGGATTCCGCGGAGCCATGAAATGATCGACGGTTCCGTAATCCCGCCGCAGCGCCTCGCGGTCGTAATACCAATGCACCGGCATCGCCAGTGCATCCGCCGCCAGTGATCCTTGATATGCCGCCATCCATCGGTTCATGGCAGTCCCTTACACCCGGTCTGCGTTGGCGCAATATCCCTATTTGACGGCCGTCAGCGCGTCGATGGCGGGCTGGTTTTTATATTTTTTCGCGAGGTCGAGGGCGGTGACGTTTTCCTTGGATTTGATGGAGGGATCGATCTTGGTGGTTAACAAAAGCTCGATGATTTCCTTGCCCCCGCTGGCGGCGGCTTCGTGGAGCGGTGTGCCGCCGAGGTCGCTGAGGGTGGTGGGATCGGCCCCGCCGTCGAGCAGGGCCTTGGCGGTGGCGAGTTGGTTTTTGGCGGCGGCATGGTGGAGCGGGGTCCAGCCGTCCTTGTCGCGGAGGTCGGGTTTGGCACCGGCCTTGAGCAGGGCGGTGATGAGGATCGGGTTGTTGCGGTCGATGGCGAGATGCAGCGGGGTGCGCTTGGAGGCGTCGGCGACGTTGGGCTCGGCCCCGGCTTTCAGCAGCAGGAGGGCGGTGTCCTGTTTGTTGCGGAGCACGGCTTGTTCGAGCGGCGAGCGGGAGGTCGGGCGGCTGCCTTTTTGCAGGCTGCCGGGATGGGCCTGGAGAAACGCGCGGACGTCGTCGGGAGTGCCGCGGGCGATGGATTCGTCGATCGTTTGATAGGCCGGGGTGGCGGCGACGTTGGCGGTCACGCCGGTTTCCGGGATTTCCAGGCCGGCGGTCCAGACGATGGCGTTGAGCACGAGTCTGCGGAAGTTTTCATTCGCCCAGTTGCGGTGGAAATGGCCGCCGGTGAAGCCGAAGCCGCGGGCTTGGTTCGGGTTTTCGATGACCCAGGCGAGCGTCTGCGGGACTTGCTCGGCGAGGGCTTTGCGGACGGCGGGATTGCCGGCGCGCGGGCCGTCGGCGCCGAGTGAATCCGCGGGCGGCAGGGCTTGCAGCAGCGGCGTGATTTCCGGGCGGAGGCGGAGGTGGTAGTAAAATTCGTCCTCAAGGTCGAAGGCGGCGACGCCACGGGTGGCGGGGTGCTTGGCGACGGTGGGCGCGGACATTTTCCAAATGGGATTGACCGACCAGGCGGGGTCGAAATGACCGCCGATCGCGGCATCGAGCAGTTTGGCGAGTTCCGGGTCGCCGGGTTCGAGGGCGAAGTGGAGAATGGCGAGGCCTTTTCCGGCATCGAGGCGCTGGCGGAGGGCGGGCAGGTGGCCGTTCGCGATATGGTCGGCGAGGCCGTCGCCGTAGATGACGAGGGTGTCGGCGGCGGCGATTTTCGCGGCGTCCTGCGGCCAGCCGAGGCTGACTTCGGCCTGGATTCCGAGGCCGCTGCCTCGCAGGTGCTGCGCGAGCAATTCGCAGCCGGCCGGGTGTTCGTGTTGGCCCGGGCCATGGCTTTTCGGCCCGGCGATGAGGAGAACCGCTTTTTCCGCCGGGGCGAGCGGGGCAAGCAGCAGACTGAAAACGAGGCAGCGGGTGAGCGTGTGCATGGTGTGTGGAATGGCGGATACGCGGGATCGCGCGGGAATTTGCGGATGACGGGAAAATTTCCTCGCGGGAATGTAAGTCAGGGGAGCGGATTTCCGTAGTTTTCAGGTCGCCTTCCGGGGGATTTCCCGAAAGATGGCGGCTCCCGACTTCATCATCGATCCACAAAATCCAAAGCATTATGAATCCATCCATCAATCGCCGTTCATTTCTTGGCACCTCGACACTCTTGGCCGCCGGCCTCGCTGCCAGCCCGGTTTTCGGCGTGAACACTCCGGGGACACCCAAGAAAATCAAAGTCGGCCTGATCGGCTGCGGCGGACGCGGCAACGGCGCGCTGGCGGACTTCATCGCGGCTTGCAAAATCCTCGGGATCGAGCCGGAAGTCACCGCCGTGGGCGATGCCTTCAAGGACAAGGCCGATGCCACCGGCAAAAAATTCAACGTCGCGGCGGATCGTTGTTACGATGGTTATGACAACTATCAGAAGGTGATCGCCACCGATTGCGAATACGTGGTGATGGCCACGCCGCCGTCGTTCCGCCCGGTGCATTTCGCCGCCGCCGTGGAAGCCGGTAAACATTGTTTCATCGAAAAACCGGTGGCGGTCGATCCGGTCGGCGCGCGTGCGGTGATCGCGACGGGCGAAATCGCCAAAACCAAGGGCCTCGGCGTCGTCGCCGGCACGCAGCGCCGCCACCAGGCGAGCTACCTGCGCAACAAGGCGCTCATCGACGCGGGTGCCATCGGCCAAATCAAGGGCGGCGTGGTGCAATGGAATGGCACCGTGCCATGGATCAAGCGCCGCAACGATGGCGAGTCGGACGCCTCTTATATCACCCGCAACTGGTTGAACTTTAACGAACTTTCCGGCGACCACATCGTCGAGCAGCACGTCCACAATCTTGACGTGGCGGTCTGGTTCCTCGGCCGTCTGCCGCTTTCCGCCGTCGGCTTCGGCGGTCGCGCGCGCCGTGAGACGGGCAACATGTTCGACTTTTTCAGCGTCGATTACGACTTCGGCGACGACGTCCACATCCACAGCCAATGCCGCCAAATCACCGGCGCTTATGGCCGCGTCGGTGAAACCTTCACCGGCACCGAGGGGGTTTGTTATGGCGGCGGCAAGCTGGAGGGCAAGAAAATCGACGTTGCCGAAATCAAGCTCGACTCGGAAAATGGCATGGTCCAGGAGCACGTCGATTTGATCCGCAGCGTCATCGCCGGCAAGCCGCTCAACGATGCGAAGAGCATCGCCGAGTCCACCATGGTCGCAATCATGGGCCGCACTTCCGCCTACACCGGCGAACTGGTGCGATGGGTCGACTTGATGAGCAACGACAAGTCGCCGCATTTCGGCATGGCCTGCACGCCAGGCCCGCTGGATTTCGAAAAGGGCCCGGTCACCATGCCACCGGAAGTTCCGCCAGTTCCCGGCAAGCCCGGGAAAGCGTGATTGATCAAAGGCGCGCCCCGGCATCAATCAATCTTGATGCCCGGCGGCGTGCCGTAGCCCACCAATCTCGAAGGAGATTCCGCCTTGGGCACGCGGAAATCACAAACCCCGTAGCCATTCGCCTTCTGGCTGCGATAGCTGCGGCCGTCCGTGGAATTGATCATCACCGGGCGACCGTCTTTTTTTTCGGTGCCCAAATACATCGCCACATGGTGCACCCGCGCCCCTCCCGGGCCGTCGTCCTTCGCCCAGAATAACAGATCACCCGGCTTCAAAGCGGCCAGCGACGCGTGTTTCAGGTCCACCGCGTCGGTAGGCACCTCGTTCAGGCGGCCGTTTTCCTTCAGCCATGCCAGTTGACCCGGCGAGCTGCGCGGCGGCGCCAGTCCCGCCAACCGCATCACGAAATACATCGCGCCGGAGCAATCGAAGCCGCCCGCCGCCGGATCCGCGCCGCCCGCCAGGTAGGGCAGCCAAAGCCCCTCCTTCGCCACCGCCAGCGCCTTCTCGATCAAGCTCCGCCGGTCTTCCGGGAGTGATGGAAAATCCGCCAGGTCCGTCGAGGTGATTTGCACCGGGCGGGTCTTGGCATCCAGCATCGGCAACGGCTCGACGGCCTGTCCGGAAGCCTCCGGTAAAAGGGTTGTTAGCAACGCGAAAATCACCCATCTCATCCCGCAGGCTACGCGGGGAAACCCCGACCGGCAAACGTGGGCAGGGAGATTCTGAAGTGCAACGGCATGGCATCTGCTCATGCTGGCATCTCTCCCACGCTGACCCCATTCATCCCAATGCACCTGATCCATCGCATGCTTGCGGAAAGCTCGCTCCTGCCCCGCGACCAACAGGTCACCCTTCATGCGGAACGCCGGAATTTCCTCAAACGCCGCTGGCGTGGCGCCGCAGAAGACGGCGTGGAATTCGGTTTCGACCTCGAAAACCGGCTCATCGATGGCTGCGTCATTTTCCAACAAAACGGCTGCGATTACCTGGTCCGCCAACTCCCCGAGCGGGTTTACGAAATCCCCTTCGGCTCGGCCGACCATGCGGCGCTGGTCGCCTGGAAAGTCGGAAACTTACATCTCCCCGCGCAAATCCATCCGGACCGGCTCCACGTGCTGCATGACGAAGCGATGGCCCAGCTTCTGCTGAGGGAAGCCTGGCCGCATTCCGAGCCCGAAGTCCTCTTCACCCCCATGAAAGCCGTCGCCCATTCCTGAAAAAATCCGGGACGCCAAATCCAACATGCCCATCGACCCCCAACTCTGGCTGCTCCAGGCCAACGACACCGCCTATCCCTCCGGCTCCTACGCCCATTCCTTCGGCCTCGAGGAACTGGTGGAAGCCGGCGTGGTTGGAAATGCCACGGATCTCGAAAATTTCATCGAGCGCCAAATCCTCCCCGCCCTGCTGACCTTTGAAATTCCGCTCTTCGCCCGCGCCCACGCCGCCGCGCTTGCCGAGGATGCGGATACGATGCTGGCGATCGACCGCGAACTCGACGCCTGGCGCATTCCCGCCGAGTTGCGCGACGCGAGCCGCCGGATCGGCTCGCAACGGCTCGATTTGTTAGCGCGGCTGGACCCCTCCGAGTGGGTCCTGCGCTACCGCGCGCTTGCCCCGCGCAGCCATCATTTGCTGGTCACCGCGCTCGAGCTTTCCGGCGTGCCCGTCGCCCAGGCCGCACGCGCCTTCGCTTTCCAATCCATCGCCGGCCTCACCGCTGCCTCCATGAAACTCATGCGCATCGGCCAGACCGCCTGCCAGTTGATCGCCCGCCGCTCGCTCGCGAAACTCGGCGAGAAAATCGACGGTGCGCTCTCTCAAGAACCCGACGGCTGGTTCAATCCCCTTCTCGAAATCGCCTCATTCCGCCATGCCCGCGCCCATGCCCGACTCTTCATCTCCTAGCCCTAACAATCGTCCGTTCCGTCTTGGAATCGGTGGCCCGGTCGGCTCCGGGAAAACCATGTGCGTGCTGCGGCTCTGCCAATGGCTCAAGGACGATATCTCGCTCGCCGTCATCACCAACGACATCTACACCCGCGAGGACGCCGAGTTCCTGCTGCGCGAAAACGTGCTGCCGATGGACCGCGTGACCGGCGTCGAAACCGGCGGCTGCCCGCACACCGCCATCCGCGATGACACCAGCATGAACATGGCCGCCGTGATCGATTTCGAAAACCGCCATCCGGATTTGAAACTGATCCTGATCGAAAGCGGCGGCGACAATCTATCAGCCACTTTCTCGCCCGAGCTGGCCGATGCCTACATCTATGTCATCGACGTCGCCGAGGGCGACAAAATCCCGCGCAAGGGCGGCCCCGCGATCCGCACCAGCGATCTGTTATTGATCAACAAAACCGAGCTCGCGCCCTACGTCGGCGCGGACTTGGAGGTGATGGCGCGCGACGCCAGAATCCAACGCGGCAGCCGCCCCTTCCTCTTCGCCGATCTCAAGTCGGAGAAAGGAAAAGACGATCTGCTAGCTTGGCTGAAACATGAGTATCTCTTCATCTGACGGACCGCGAAATTTATTTCGCCTGTTTGTATTCAAACCGGTAATCCATCAGGCGGAATAAATTTCGCGGTCCATCCCATGACACACAAAGGCATCCACTCCCGCGGTTATCTCCCTCACTGGGATTTCGCGGATTCCGTGCAGGGAATCACCTTCCGTCTGGCAGACGCGGTTCCGGCAAAGGTGATTGACGGGTGGCGGGAAGAACTTCAGTCCGCACTCCAAAACCCGGATCGTGAAATCTCCAACAAGGCGTACTCCGATCTCCACGCGAAGATCGCGAAATACGAGGATGCCGGACACGGATCTTGTCTGTTAGCAGATCCTGAATACGCGGCAATTGTTCAGGAATCGCTGATAGGCGGTCACGGAAGCAGTTATAAACTCATCGACTGGTGCGTGATGCCGAATCATGTCCATGTGCTGGTTCGTTTGTTAAATTCGGCTTCGTTGGGATCGATCGTGAAACGCTGGAAAGCGACGACAGCACTTCAGATCAACAGGCTGTTGGAGAGACGCGGTTCGCTTTGGATGAGGGATTATCATGACCGTTTGATCCGGGACATGGATCATTTCCACAATGCCAGGGCCTATATCAGGAATAATCCGGTGAAGGCGGGCCTTTGTGCAACACCTGACGAGTGGGTGTTTTCCAGTGCGGGTCAGAAT
>JBIPMR010000544.1:0-3633 GCA_044369025.1 Luteolibacter sp. | reverse complement strand
CCCGGCCCCGGTCATCATGGCCTACCCGCTCAAGCCCGACGGCTCGACCGATGGCGGCAAGGTCTTCTTCAACTGCAAGGACCTCAAAGGCCCCGGCAGCCCCGACGGCATCAAGACCGACGCCAAAGGCAACGTCTTCGCCACCGGCCCCGGCGGCTGCCTGATCCTCGACCCGCAGGCAAAACTGCTAGGCCGCATCCTGTGTGGCCGGCCGACCGCCAATCTCGCCATCGGCGAAGGCGGCACGCGCCTTTATCTCACCTCCGACGACCGGGTCCTGCGGGTGGCCCTGCGCCGCTGATCGCAGAGGCGTGAGCGGTTGGCACAAAAAGAAAATTCGCTATTGGCCGGCCACCGCGACAGGTAACCGGATGTCAGGAAAAAACAAGAAGCAGTCCGGCGTTTGGATGGACACGCATCATGCCACCATCATCGGCCAAGCCGATGCCAACGCCGGGGTGTTTTCCGTCCTGGGCCACGCAAGGAATGAAGGGCCCGCCGGCAACTCCAACGAAAACGCCGCCCACAATCAGGAAAAAACCCTGCAGAACCAGTTCTTCAAAAAAATCACCAGTTTCATGCAGAACGCGGCTGAAGTTCACGTGACCGGCACCGGCACGAGCCTAGAGCAGTTCATTCACTATCTGGCAGAGACCCCGCAGTTCAAGAACACCGTCGCCAAGGAGTGCACCTCCAACAAAATGAGCGACAAAAGGCCGGTGGGGTTCATCGCCGGCGAGTTTGCCTGAGAATCGGAGACCCTGGGAACGCGAGTCTGAGACTCGCCTGCCCATGCAGAGAAAAAGAGCCGCCCTCCGGACCCTTCTTTCACGTCCCATGGGCAGCGGGTTTGGAAACCCGCGGTCCCGGGGCGACTGCACCGCCATCGATGGATTCCGTAAAAAATTTTTGCACGAATCGTCCGAGGTGCTATGACGCCTTTGCAGCGGATGGGTTTCCGACCCAACCCGCGTGCAACAATCGTCCCTCGATCAAACCAACCCCATGGATAACGACACCGCTTTAAACGACAACGCCGCCAAATGCCCCTTTTCAGGCCCTTCGTCAGGCCCGACGAAAAGTGCCGGCAGAGGCACCCGCAACAAGGATTGGTGGCCCAATCAGCTCCAACTGAACATCCTTCGCCAGCACTCGTCCCTCTCCGATCCGATGGGCGGGGACTTCGACTACGCCGCGGAATTCAAGTCGCTCGATCTGGCGGCCGTGAAGCAGGACATCTTCGAGCTGATGACCACCTCGCAAGCCTGGTGGCCGGCGGATTACGGTCATTACGGACCGTTTTTCATCCGCATGGCGTGGCACAGCGCCGGCACTTACCGCACCGCCGACGGTCGTGGCGGCGCGGGCTTGGGAACCCAGCGGTTTGCGCCGCTCAACAGCTGGCCCGACAACGCCAACCTCGACAAGGCGCGGCTCTTGCTGTGGCCGATCAAACAGAAATACGGCCGCAAACTTTCCTGGGCCGACCTGATGATCCTCACCGGCAACTGCGCGCTGGAGTCGATGGGCTTCAAAACCTTCGGCTTCGGCGGCGGGCGCGCCGACGTGTGGGAACCGGCGGAAGACATCTACTGGGGAAGCGAAGGCGAGTGGCTGGCGGACAAGCGCTACTCCGGCGACCGACTGTTAGAAAACCCCCTGGCAGCCGTGCAGATGGGACTGATCTACGTCAATCCCGAAGGACCTAACGGCAATCCCGACCCCATCGCCTCGGCGCGCGACATCCGCGAAACCTTCGCCCGCATGGCGATGAACGACGAGGAAACCGTCGCCCTGATCGCCGGCGGACACACCTTCGGCAAGGCCCACGGCGCTGCGGAACCCGACAAATACGTCGGCCCGGAACCCGCCGCCGCCGGCATCGCCGAGCAGGGCCTCGGTTGGAAAAACAGCTTCGGCACCGGCAACGCCGGCTGCACCATCACCAGCGGCTTGGAAGGCGCCTGGACCACCGCCCCGACGCAGTGGGATAACAATTATTTCGAAAATCTCTTCGGCTACGACTGGGAGCTCACCAAAAGCCCCGCCGGCGCGCAGCAGTGGAAGCCGAAAGGTTCGGCCGGTGCCGGCACGGTGCCCGACGCCCACGACCCCGCGAAGCGGCACGCGCCGATGATGTTCACGTCGGATATCGCCCTGAAGGTCGATCCGATCTACGCGCCGATCTCGAAGCGTTTCTTCGAAAACCCGGACCAGTTCGCCGATGCCTTCGCCCGCGCGTGGTTCAAGCTCACCCACCGCGACATGGGACCCAAGGTCCGCTATCTCGGGCCGGAAGTGCCGACCGAGGAATTGCTCTGGCAGGACCCGATCCCCGAGGTGACCCACCCGCCGGTCGATCACAACGATGTCACGGTGCTGAAAGCGAAAATCCTCGCCTCCGGCCTATCCGTTTCCGAGTTGGTTTCCGCCGCCTGGGCGTCCGCCTCCACCTTCCGCGGTTCGGACAAACGCGGTGGTGCCAATGGCGCTCGGGTTCGTCTGGCACCGCAGCAATACTGGCAGGTCAACAACCCCACCCTGCTGTCGCAAACGCTCCAGGCCCTCGAAGGCATCCAGGGCGAATTCAACGGCAGCGCCCCGGGCGGCAGGCAGGTTTCCCTCGCGGACCTGGTTGTGTTAGGTGGCTGCGCCGGCATCGAACAAGCGGCCAAAAACGCCGGCCACAGCGTCACGGTGCCCTTCACCCCGGGCCGCAGCGATGCTTCGCAGGAGCAGACGGATGTGGCTTCGTTCGCGATGCTCGAACCGCAGGCCGATGGTTTCCGCAACTATCAGAAAACGTTCTACACCACCACCACCGAGGAAATGCTGGTCGATAAAGCGCAGTTGCTCACCCTCACGCCGCCCGAAATGACGGTGCTCGTCGGCGGCCTGCGCGTGCTCAACACCAACTTCGACCGCTCGCAGACCGGGGTCTTCACCAAGCGCCCCGAAGCCCTCACCAACGACTTCTTCCTCAACCTGCTCGACATGGGAACCACCTGGAAAGCGACCACGCCCCACGAAGATCTGTTTGAAGGCAGTGACCGCGTCACCGGCGAAGTCAAGTGGACCGGCAGCCGCGTCGATCTGATCTTCGGCTCAAACTCCGAGCTGCGCGCCCTGGCGGAAGTCTATGGCTGCGGCGATTCGCAGGAGAAGTTCCTCAAGGACTTCGTCGCCGCGTGGACCAAAGTGATGAACCTGGACCGCTTCGACCTGGCGTGATCCGCTAACAATAATCATCAAAGGTGGTTTGGCAACAAACCACCTTTTTTTGCGCCCTCACCAAGCCCCGGAAAGTTCGGCGCGGGCGGAATCGTATCGGTGGCTCACGATGACAACCCTGCTAACCGCGATTTGCGGACTGATGATTTTGGCGACCGGCCTGATGGCGGGCGAAGAAGGCAGGCACCTGTTCATTCTATCAGGGCAGTCGAACATGGCGGGACACAAACCGAATGAAGCGTTCACCCCCGCGGTGGAGGCGGCCTTCGGCAAGGAAAACGTGATCGTGGTGCAGGATGCGATGGGCGGCCAACCCATCCAGCGCTGGTGGAAGGGCTGGAAATCGCCGGACGGCAAATCGCCCAAGGCGGTCGGCGATCTCTACGACCGCCTGATGACCAA
>JBIPMR010000545.1:0-3633 GCA_044369025.1 Luteolibacter sp. | reverse complement strand
TTCCGACCACGGCGGGTTGATGGCCGTGGCGGCAAGCGGACGGCCGTTGAGACTGACCTCGTAATCGCCCAGGCCGATGATGCGCAGCGTGGCTTGCTGCGGCTTGGAATTGAGGGTGAATTCCTTGCGGAAAAGCGGGCAGGCCGCGTCCGCCGCGCGCCCGGTCAGTGGGGCGATGAAGCGGGCCTGGACGAACTCCCCCGCGGTTGAGGCCGCCGGAGCTATCTCCGCACCGATGGCCGGCAGGCAGGCCGAGAGTGACAGGATCAGCGCGATGGCGTTGAGGGTTGGTTTGATGTTCAAAGGGTTCTTTGGTTTGAATCAATCTGGTTCAGGAAATGGGGCGGGTCGGGTAGAAATTTCGCTAATAGGGTGAAGTAACCGCTCATTGGGTGGGTGCCGTCTCAAGCCACCGCAGGTCTTTAAACTCGGGTGGATCGCCAAGCCAATCCCCGCCCAGGACGATCTTTTTCTCGGTGCCGTCCACCGTGGATTTGAGCGTTTCGCTGGCCGAGAGACGTAAGGTTTGAAGACCCTTCCAGTCCTTCAATGCTGCCTCCTTGGCATTGCGGAAGTTACTCAGCGACAGTATGACCCGCTGCCACTGGTTGTTGCCTGGCAGGCTCACCTCGCTGGACCAACCGTCCAAACTCACGACCAACTTATTGGCTTGTGCGCTGCGGGCTTCGAACGCGAGTTGAGCGCCTTCCGGTGCGTGCCATTGGGGATCATGGATTTTGTGGGTGGACCGGGCCCACTTGGCCGCGTCATAGGTAAACCACTCCTTTTCCCAACCTGCGTCAAAGTCTTCGATCAAGCGCGACGCTTGTGCCGTCGCCTGCACTCCCGCGCCTTTGAGTTCGTCCGGGGAAACGATGCTCATGCGCGACGAATGGTTAAACGCCTGGGCGGTATACTGACCGTAATAATAGCCGGCTCCCGTGACCGGTTGATCCAAAGTATAAAGCACATTCGCATAGACCCAGAGTGGCTTGTCGATGGTCAACAAGGGTAACTCCGCGCTCCAAGTGTCGCCTTTCCGTGTCGCTTTGGCGCGATGCCAGAAACGGCTCATGGTATGGTTCATGTCGTGCTTGGTTCCCACGGGCCGGCCTTGCTGGGTATAATAGATATCCACCGATTGAATGGTCCGGGATCTGTCCGGAGTGACGGTAAAGCGGGGCACTGAGTTGGCCGTTTTCAACTCCAAACCTGTGGTCGGAGTCGCCGGCCATTGGAAGGTTCCCTTTAGGTATTGGTCGAACCACAGTTGGGTGGCTACCTCGAATTCCGCCAGGTCCTGATGGTTGCCGTGGGCCGAACAGGTGACCCGCCAGTCCTTGCTTTTGATTTCGGTGAGAGCTGTTTGCAGGTCATCGATTTGGCCGTGGAAATCATTGGCCGGATTCAGGAAGATGATCGGGCAGGTGATCTGTGAAAGGGAAACGCCGTCATCGATTGGCGCGGGAGCGATGCCGGGCTCCGACCGCGCGCTGACCCCGCCGCACGATGGGGCCGCGGCTTTCACCCGGGAATCCGCCGCGGCGGTCATGACGGTGAGTTTGCCGCCCATGGAGTGACCGTAAACGCCGAGATTGTCTCCGTTCACTTCGGGTTGCTGCTCAAGAAAAGTCAATGCCCGGCGGGCGCCGATGGCCCACATGAACCAGCTGGAGTTCCGCGGTGAATCCGCGACGTCATCCAGCGTCCATTCCGGGAAAACCGCCGGAGCCCGATTTTTACGATCCACCGCATGGTAGCCAATAAATCCCTTCCAGTCGGTGGTCAGCTTGTAGGCAGGGTCCTCAGTTTTCCCTTCGATGAAAAGATTCACGATATCACTGTTCACCGCGTAGCCGGGGGCACTGATGCGGCCGGCCCAGGCGAGGGAGATCGTGGCGTAGCCGCGTTTGGCGTTGGTGAGTGGGGCCTTGTGATCCGCGAATTGGCCGCCGCCGTGGATTTGGAGCAAGCCCGGGAGTTTGGTGCCGCCTTTGGGGAAACCATAGACGGCGGCCATCATGGTCTTTTGGCCTTTGAAGACTCCGATCTGATAGCGGACGACGCGCAGCAGCACCCCGTCCTCCTCCCACTCTTTCAAGACCTCGGTTTCCAAGGGCTCTTTGCGGGGATCGTATCCGGACCACAACGCCTCGAAGGTTTGCGGAGTCTTGCCATCTATCAGCGGCGGCAGGGATTCCCCGGCACCGCGGAGCAGATTGGCCGTAACAAGGGCGAGTAGGATTGCTTTTAAGAACACGGGGTATGGCATGGGTTTGAAGGAGTGAGGCGCATGAATGTTCACGGCTTTTGCGCCGTCCACTTGAAGTTCGCGAAGAGGATTTTGGTGATATCGGCTCCGCCCTTGGGCTTGAATTGGATGCTTGGCACGTTATTCCAATTGGTCATTGAGGCCTTTGGATTGTGGCGATTGAAGAGTTTTTCCTTGGGGATGACCATTTCCTGCCAGGTGTCGGACGCGGTGATTTCAATTTCGCCACTATAATCACCCGCCGTGAAAACCAGCGTTTGGGGTTCGGTGCAATAGAACTTGAAACCCAGCTCGGCATTCGGCGGAGCCTGCCACTTGGGGTCGTTCATTTGGGCGTTGCCAAAGCCTGTCTTGTTGTCGGTGCAGCGAAAGCCTTTGATGCCGCCGGTTCCTTCCACCTCCGCGACATTGGACCAGGCCCCAAGCCCGCCATCACCGCTATAAAGCACTTCCGATACGGTGTCGGTCGCCTTGGCCTTGCCCAGTTTGGCAGGAATCGCCGCATTGAAATCCGTGGAGACGACGGCTGTCGTATCGTAGATCACGTTCGCATAACTGAACACGTAATCATCGATGTTGATTACCGGAAGTTTTGCCAGCCAATGATCACCCTGGCGCGTCACGGTGGCATCGCGCCAGGCGCGGCTGAGCCAGGATGGGTTTTTCAGCGCATAGTAGATCTCCACGCTTTTGACCCGTTGCGGATTCGACGGTTTGACGATCAGTTGAGGAACTCCGCCGGCATCAAGCTTGATGATGGATTTCGGCTGTTCGGGCCAGAAGACGTCTTTTTTCAAGACGTGTTTTTCCAGCCACATCTTGGTGTTCTGGCCGATTTTTTCGGTATTGTGGTGGCCACGGGCCTGAACTGCGAACGCCCATGGAACATCCTTCGGGAAGACTTTAAAGGTTTCCAATCCGCGCTCAAAGACACCGTGGTGATCATTCGAACCATTGAGGAACAACGTGGGGGCCGTGATATAGGGAACGTGCGCCTCGGGTGCGATGCCAGCCAGATAGATTTTTTCGCCAGACGTTTTCTCGGGTTCGACATAGGGGACTGCATACATCATCACTCCCCGGTTCCGGTAATACTCGGTGTAACCGATACCGAAGTAGGCGACGATCGCCTTGATGCGTGGATCCATTCCAATGAACCACATGATGGTGCCGCCGTAGGAATAGCCCACGGCTCCGAGCCGGGTCTTATCGACTTCCTTCTGTTGTTCCAAATAGCTGAGCACCCGGGACTCGATCGCATACCAGAGGTAGTCTGAAGTCTGCTTTGGGTCGGTGATCGGGGTTTTGTCGGGCAAGGAGGAGTTGGTCACCTTGCCTCCGCCCATCTCGCCGTGACTGAG
>JBIPMR010000543.1:0-3634 GCA_044369025.1 Luteolibacter sp. | reverse complement strand
CGTAATTTCCGACGTCCCTGGCCGAAGCCGGTCGGGAAAGCGCGCGCATGTCCACGCCTGCCGTGCCGCTGACATTGCCTGCGAGATCATAGTTTCGTGCCGTTGGCGAAGTGTCATTGATTTGAGGGAGCGCGGCGGCCCGACCGAGGACGGGACTCGCTGCGGTTGGCACGGTAAGCACATCATAGAAATCGGTCATCTTCGGATCGTTCGCGGCGCTGCCCGAGATGGTGTTATTGGCGGTGCCAAGCATCGTGCTTGCGGAGCTGCGCTGCGAGGAGTTCGAGGAATAGACCCAGTTGCCGCTAGCGAGGCCGCCGTGGTTGGTCAGGGCATCGGTGTTACCGATGATGCCGGCGGCACCGATGTTGCTGCCGAAGTGAACGAGGTTGTTGTGGAACTGGGTGCCGTAAACCGGATAGAGCTGGCCGTTGGGATTATCGAGAGTGATCGCATGGCAATCGATGAAGGTATTGTTGAGGACCTGGGTGTAGTTGGCCGTTTCATAGCCCGCAGCCCCATTGCCGTTGAGCTGGCTGACGAGCGTGCCGGGATCGGTGATGCCGGAGCCGAGGCAGAGCGCCGAACGGATTCCTTCACCACTGATTTTGTAGAAATAGTTGTTAGCGATGGTATGGCCGAAGCCGAAGGCGCGGACTCCGCCCATGCGGTCATTGCGCTCCTCGGTCAGGACGATGTTTCCACTGGAGTTATAAGCACCACCGGCGAGAAAGGTGTTACCCTGCACCACACAATAGTCACCTTGCCGCAGGCAAAGATGGCCATAATTGTTCAGGATGGTGTTATAGCGATAGGTGTTCCTGCGGGATTTGTTGGAAATCATTTCCGGCTCCGCGCTCTGGTCGTTGGGGCCGCCATCCACGGCCTGGATCGAGTGGTAGAACACGTTGTATTCGACCGTGGTGTTGAAGTCGACCTCGACGAAGCTGCTGTTTCCGACTCGGATGGTTTCCCAGCCGTTTGATAGATCCGCGGGAAGTGATCCATCTGCAGCGATATAGAGCCGGGCGTCATCGCCGAGGGGAATCTTGCGTTCCCCGAAGTAGTTGTAACGCAGGTTGTGGTAGCCCCAGTCCACGGTGTCCGCATTGTCCTTGTAGATCATCACCGTGGCCTGGCGGATGGAAGTGCGCGTTGCCGGGTTGGGGTTGTCGATGTCGGCGGGATTGAAATCACGGCCCTGAAATTCACAATACTGGACGGTGTGGTGATAGCCGTTGAGATGCAGCCATGCTCCATAGTGGTCGTTGTTCGCGTAATCGGTGTTGTCGCGGCCGCAATAGTCGAACTTGAGGTGCGAGACCGTCATGTGGCGGGAGAGTCCGCTGAACTGGATGATATAAGCGGTGGAATCGTTCCCGCCATAATCGGTAAAATTGCCCTTTTTGAACATTCCGCTGGTCGGGCCGAAGGTAACACCGGAAAAGACAATGCCGGAACCGGCAAGTTGGATTTGTGAAAGCCCGGTGACCGTGACTCCACCGATGGTGGGGTTGTAGTTTGAGTCGCAGGCTTGGATGATTGCCGGGTTCGACTGGGCAAGGGCATCGGACATTGATCCGGTGAGGGTCGTGATCAGGCCGGCCCAGTTTCCGCCTTTCAGGAAAACCCGATCACCGGCAGAGAGTGTCGTGAAACTGGCACCGAACTTATCGACTTTCGCGTTGAACTGCGAGGCATCGTCCACATAAAAGCTCGCCGCATCGGCCTTGGCCAATGTGAACAGAATCACGGCCAACCAGGGCGCATTTTTAATGAAATTCACTTTTTAAGTTTGATGGGATCCAGAGGTTTGTTTGTTGCCTGCCATTCCGAAAGTTCCAAAAGGTGATGATATTGATCAACGGAACCGTAGCGACACGGATTTCGATGATCTATTTCATCCAGAGCACCGGCTGGGTGATGGCGATGTTGCGTTGCACTTCGGGGTCTGTGGGATCAGGAGGAAGCTCGCGCCAGAGTTCGAGATAGGATTTGTTGGCGAGAGCCCTGCCGGCGAACAAAAGACCCGGCTGGCGGGCTGGCCAGCCGTCCCAAGCTTGCACATCAGGTTTAAGCGGCCATTTGGATTTGTCGGCCAAGTAAGGATAGAGATACCCGACGGCCTTGGAAATGCTGCGGCCTTCGGGTCCTCTGTAGATCCACAGATTCTCATCCGGACCGGAGAGCAGGGCACAGAGGGTGACCATGTTGTCGAGTTGGAAAATCGAGTAGGCGTAGGGCTTGGTTCGTGCGAGCTCTGCGGGAAAACTTCCGTCCGCCGCCATCTGGGACGCGACGAAGACATCCTTGAACTGCCGGCGGCACTCCGCCAGCCGGACCTCATCTCCCGTAAACCGGGCGAATGCAGCCACTTGCAGCCAGAATGCCACCGCGTGGTTGTTCTTTGCCGACGCCTCTTCCCGGCCGTTCCTGCTGGTGATCATCCATTCCACATAGTCAGCAAACCACTTTTTCAGTCCATCAGCCACCTGCGGCGGAAAGGCACTGGAATTCTGGATCGTCCGCACCGCGACAGGAATCTCTATCAAATGAAGGGTATCGATGATGCCGATACCGCGGCCTTTGGAGACTCCCGGAATGGCCTGGGCATAGTTCAAATGAGGATTCATGCGGGTCTCTGGATCAAGGAAGAACACCCGGAGCAGATCCACAGCCTTGCTCACGTAACGCCCCTTACCTGTCAGTTGATAAGCGGCGGAGAGCGCTGCCACCGAGTCACGGAGCTCGCGGATCATCATCCGGTGCTGGTTAAAATTCTCCGGATTGGTTTGTCCGTCGCGCTGGATGTAGGGAATGCCGTTCGGCTTTGACGTATCCGGCCACCAGTAGTCGCCGTTTGAATAGAAATCGTTCGGATCACCTGCACTGAGTTTGGCACGCGCGGAGGTAATGGTAAGCGGCTTGAGTGCAAGGGCCGCATCAGCGGCCTTGAGTATCCGCTTGCGATCGATGGCTCCGACATCCGGCGTAATGTTCGCAAGCGGATAGAGAAGCTGCATCCTCTTGCTCTTGATTGATTCCATTTCTTTCACCACCTCTTCATACCTGCTGTCGTGATAGATCGCAGCCGCCTGGGAGAACAAGGGGGCGAAGGTATTGGCATCGATCTTCTTGATCTGCTGGTAGGGCCATTTCTTCTGTAGCACCGAGACATATGGTATTAGGAAATCAAGCCCCTTCCGGATGCTCCTGCCATCCGCCGTCTGGTAGCCCCAAAGATCCACCTCCACTCGTTTGGCCAGAGTCGCCAATTCAAAAAGTGCTTCCAGATTGAACCTTGAATATCCTAACGAAGAGGTTCTATCAAGCTCGAGCGGCTGCTTGCCATCGGGTTCGATTTGCACGGCGATGCGCTTCTCCTTGGCAGCCTCGGCAACCTGAATGGCGAGTTCGCGCCGCTCGAGGATCAGGGCGAGACGCAACACCTGAGTATCGTAAAAGGAGCCGTGGTTGTTCGTGGCGGCCGCCTCGTCGAGACCGTTGTTACTCGTGAGCAACCAGTCCAGATAGGCCGCCATCCATTCGTTCAGCGCATGTTGATCTGCGGGTTTCCACGCCTTGGAACCCGTAAGCAATCCCGCGGCGTCTGCGGCGACGACGAGATTCCGTC
>JBIPMR010000542.1:0-3637 GCA_044369025.1 Luteolibacter sp. | reverse complement strand
GAACTTGGCCGCAGGGAACGCCTGTAGCGGCGTGTCTATGACCGCCGTGCGGATGGGAATGCGCGGAGCTCCACATTCGCCAGGCAGTGGCATCGGCGCTCATCGAGACGCCGCTACAAGCGTTCTCATTCGCCCGAAAATTAGGAAGTCAGTCTGCAGCTCGCACCGCCGATGGGCTGGCAACGACGGGACGAACTTGGCCGCAGGGAACGCCTGTAGCGGCGTGTCTATGACCGCCGTGCGGATGGGAATGCGCGGAGCTCCACATTCGCCAGGCAGTGGCATCGGCGCCCATCGAGACGCCGCTACAAGCGTTCTCCCGGAAGTCAGTCAGGACGGAAATCAAACATTCTCCAGCAGTCCGCTTAGAATCCGGTCCAGCCTGGCCTGGGAATGGTGATCCCGGTAAGCGGCGAAGTTGGCCGCCAGCGGCTGCCCGTCTCGATCCACCCCCGCTAACAATTTCGGGATGGCGGCGAGCGCTTCAGCCGCATCGCCTTCGGGAATGGTTAGTCCGATGCGGTATTTTTCCACCCGTTGCCCGACGCATTCGCCGGCGGTGGCGATGCAGGGGATTTCAAAAGCGGCGGCCTTGCTGAGCGTGCCACTGCTGCCTTGGAAATTTTCGTAGGCGGCCCAGGCGATGTCGAAGGTGGTGAAAAGCGAGTTATAGTCCGCCTCGTCGGCGATCCGTCCGGTGCTCGGGTCGAAGTGGAGGTTGTCGATTTCCCCGGTGGAGATTTTTCCAGCAAGCGCATCGAGTTCGCGCTGTTCGGCTGCGGTGTATTCGTGAACAAAGATTTTCCCCGCACAGGCGAAGTAGTAGGGGAGTCCTTGTTCGCGGGCGAGGGCCGCCGTCCGCAGCAGGGTGAGAAATCCCTTGCGGCGCTCCAGGCCGATGATGCCGATGATGCTCCTGCCGGCGGCTTTTTGTTGGATCCGCCGGGCCAGCCCGGTGGGCCCGGCGGGCAGATTCACCTGGGTGACATCCGGATAGGGAGTGACGGTTTTTTCACACAGCTTTTCCATCTCCGGGATGAAGCGCTCGTCGAGCACGCCGATGCTTTGGCAGAGTTTGCTGCGGAGGATGTCGTCGCCTTTGGCAAGCATCCGCAGGGATTTGACCGCGGAGGATTTTTCCGCGTGATGGTGGTTGCGCAGATAGAGGCCGCTCCACGGGCGGTTCATGACCAGTCTGGGCAGCGTGGCCAGCGGCATGAAGCGCATGTAGCTGTCGAGATACGGAAAATAAACCAGGTCCGCCTTGAAGCCGCTGAGCGCCTCCGCTTCGGCCAGTTGGTCCGCCGCATTCTTCCATCGCATGAAAGTACGGATGGGATCGCCCTCGAAGCGGCCGTTGAAAAAACTGCGCTTGCCGGCAGGCAGGTCGTGGAAAAAGACCCGGCTTGTTAGGTCCGCGGCGGTCTCGGCATCGACGGCGTGGACGAGGTCGCGCATCGCGGCCAGCGGCTCCGGGCACAGGCCGATGACATCGGCTCCGCAACGCAGGAACGAGGCGGAAAACTGGCTGAAATACATCGGATGGTGTCCGATCCACAGCGGATCGATGAGCGCCACGGTTTTGCGACGGATCGGGCTCATGGGACCGGCGGCGGCTGCGGCGACGTGTGGATCCACGAGGAACGGACCACGAAGGCCTGCGGCAGGGTTGCCATCATGCCGAAAAGGATGCCGACCAGGCGTTCTTGAAACGGGTTTGCAGTGAAGGTCTCGCTGATGAGGCAGCAGGTAGCGACAAATGGAAGAAAGGCAAGCCATTGATCCGGTCCCGGATTCGATGCATTCGCCCGGGCCGTCATCAAACTCGAAACCGCGGTGTTTGCCAGCAGCACCAGGTAACACACCAGGGCGATCACCCCGCCTGATAGAAGCCCGTAGGTCCACACCGAGTGGCCGGCAAACCAGATGTCGTCGAACTCCCCATCTTCCTTTGGCATCACCATGTAAATTTCCGGCAGATAGGCGCGGTCCCAGTAATACGATGAACCGATGCCGCGGCCGTGAATGAAGTGCACCGGTTCGTCGCCGAGGATCTTCAGGATCGCGTCCGCCTCGGCCTTGCGGGTGAGGTAGGAAATATCCGAGCCGAGGTTCTGCGCGTAGGCGTTGTGGAAGAGCCGCTCGTCCCAGCGATCGATCAAGACGGGCTTGACCACCCACACCGCCGCCAGGCCGAAGACCGCCATGCCACCGGCGGCCGCGACCGGAATCAAACGTGGGAAAATGCCCGACCACGGCCACTGTCGCCAAAACACGCCGAGCATGAAACAAAAGGATGTCGCTAGAGCGGAGGCGATCACCGGGAAAAACAGCGAGCGCGTCACGGTGACGAAGATTCCGGCAAACAGGATGGCACTCGCGACTAACAGACTGTAGTGGAAGCGTCCGCGCAGCAACAATGCGCAGCCGATCCATGCTGCCAGCCAGTTGATCGCCGGGCTTTGCACCTCGAGCCGCACGGTTTCCAAAGTCGCCCCGGTGAACATCAGGCCGTGGAAAATCCGCCAGACGACATTGATGCACGCGGCGGCCAGGACCGGTTTGACGATGCGCGCCGGGCTGATGCCGGCGCAGCCGGCGATGTGGCAGTTGATCATCGCGAACAGGCAGAAGACCAAGGGCAGGATCACGCGGATCGAGCGGGAGGGCGCCACTCCCTGGAGCGTCGAGTTCACCAGCATGAAGGTGATGAACAAGGCCCACAAGCCGATCAGCCAGACCCCGGGGCGGACGGTGAGGTAGCGCCAGCCGAGTTTGACGATGCCGAGCGTGGCGCCGACGCAGGAGCCGAGGAAGACCAGTTGGTCGAGGCCTGCGCCGGCCCCGCCTTCGCGTGAAACCGGGCTGCGGTAGTCGAGGGCGAAGGACAGCATGAACAGCCAGACCAACCGTTCCACCCAGACCGCCTCGCGGACCTTCGGGACGGAAATCGGGTCCGGCGGATCTGCGGTGGCGAAAATCACGGGATCTACATCGCCAGGATTCGATTGAAAATGGCAGCGGTTTTTTCAATCGGGAAAGTGGCTTCGGCGTAAGCGCGGGCGTTGGCGGCGAGTTGGTGGCGCAGCGCTTCCGACGCGTGAAGTTTCGCCGCGGCGTCGAGAAACCCGTCGAGATCGCCGGGGGCGACGGTTAGGCCGGCCTGATGATCGCGGGTGATGCGGGCGGCGAGATTGTCCAGCGGCATCGCGAGCAGCAGCGGCCGCCCGGCGCAGAGGTAGCTCAAGGTTTTGGACGGGACGGAAAAAGTCCCCGCCTCTTCCTCGAGGATGCCCACCAGCACATCGCCCGAAGCGAGCACGGCGGGCAGTTCCGGGAATGGCTGATAGGGAAGGATCACCAGGTTGGTTGGGTTGGTGGTGGCGGCTTCCTTGCGCAGCCAGTCCGCGCCGATCCCTTCGGAAACAACCACCACCCGCACGGCGCAATTTTCCGCATGGCGGCGGGCGAGTTCCAACAGCATCGCCGGATTGTGCTTCATGCCGATGGTGCCGGAGTAGAGGAAGACGAACTTGTCGTGCAGCCCGTGCCTGCGCGACCAGGCGTTGTCTTTCGGCAGGGTGGGGAGCTCCTCGATCAGCGCCCAGTTCGGGATCACGGCGACCCGCGAGGGGGC
>JBIPMR010000541.1:0-3638 GCA_044369025.1 Luteolibacter sp. | reverse complement strand
GCGCCCTTCCAAAAGCCAAAGAGCCGACCAAGTGGCGCTCCCACCGCCGGGGATGCGCGTCAAGTTAAGCGTCCATCAAAACGCACCCCTCCTGGATAAAGGTAGGGTTCGTGGCACGGGAGTGTTTTCGGTTTCATCGCTTGGGAACGAGAGGCTCCCGGGCGCCATGCGCAGGATGTCCTCGCCACGAATGAGGAACGAGCGGGCGTTGGCGGCGATGTCCTCTTGATTTCATGGATGTGCGCACGCACGAACGCGAGCCTGAGACTCGCATGACCATGAGGAGAGCAAGGGATGCCCGCGGGCTTTCTCTTGCTCGTCTCATGGGCAGCGAGTTTGAAACTCGCGGTCCCGGCATTGCGATATCTAAGATATTTCCTATTTTCTGCGGGCGAGTTGGGAGCATCCGCCCATTGGAGCCGCGCAACTCCCGCGCAACCCTAACAAGGGCAAACCTCCGGAGGCTCAAGGATGGCATTCCCTTTCGGCGTGCCAACGGCGAGTCGGCCGCTCTGATCCCGCCAACTTCCTCGTTTACTTGGGAATGAGGATGCCAGAAAACGGCCGCAAAAACATCACGCAATCACGTGTTCCGGACCATCACAGGCGGCCGGCGGCCTTGATGTCGAAATAACAATTCGCCAGGGCGACGGCGAACTCCTGCGCGCTGGAATCCAATGTTAGAATCCCGCGCGCGCCGAGGTTGGCGAGGATCTCGCGGCGTTCCTGCATGTAGCGGTCCGCAGCGAGGAATTTGAGCGCGGCGGAAAACGAATCCACCGGCGAAGTCGCCACATCGTCCACCGAGCGCTCGCGCATGCTGGCGAGCAGCACGAGGTGTCGCGTTCTCAAAACCTGGAGCGCGGGCACCAGTTCCTTGCCATCCTCACCGCGAAGGTTGGTGAGCAGGATCACCAGCGAGCGGCGGCGCTGGCGGGCCATCAGTTGTTCGACCGCTCCGCTGAAATCACTCGGGGCCGGCGTGGTCTGATAGTCGTAGAGGTGGTTCAACAAAACCGGCATCGCGTGGGAGCCCTTCATCGGGGGCAGCCAGCGGTCCGTCCCGCCGAAGGATTTTACCGCCACCTGGTCGCCCTGCCGCAGCGCCACGTGGGCAACCAGCAGGATGGCATTCAAAATGTGGTCGAACTGCGGCACGCCGCCATCCAGCGCGCGCATGCGGCGGCCGGTATCCAACAGGAAAACCACCGATTGATTGCGCTGCTCCTGATAGTCCCGGCTGATCAAAACCTGCCTGCGGGATGACGCTTTCCAATCGATGCGGGCGAGCGGATCGCCATCGCGGTAATCCCGGAGCTGTTGGAAATCCTGGCTCGCGCCCGCGCGCGGGCGGCGGACGATGCCCATCGGGCTCTCGCGGTGCTGCATGGCCAACAAGGCGAAGCGGATCACCGGTTCGTAATTCGGATAGACTTTAACGGCTTCGGCCGCGAGATGCAGCGTTTTCCTCGCCCAGAAGCCCAGCGACGAAATCCGCCTCACCTGCACCGGACCAAACACCGCCTCGCCGCGTTCGAGCAATTTCACCGGATGGAAAACCTTGATTTCACGTTGCGCCGGAACCTCGCCGGACCACGGCAGCGTCGGCGCGTCCGCTCCCGGCGGGATGCCGTCGAAGAGTTCGATTTTCGCCGCGGCGGATCCCGGATTACCCAATGTTAGACGCACCTCACCCGGCTCGCCGAGCGCGAATCGCCCGGGCAGCCGGCGCGCCACATCCACGGGTCTGCGGAACCTGACAACCAGCATGTCGGCCAGAACCACCACCGCTAGAAAACCGCCCAGCCACGCCCACGGCTTCATCAACGCCGGCAACGCCGCCGCCACCGCAGCGAGCAGCAACCAGACGGACGCGAGAATCAACAGGCGGAAGGTCGGACTCATGGGGGATTCACTGTCTGGGAGCAGGCACGCTCTCGACGATGGCAAACAGCACCTCGTCGATGTCCTGGCCGCTGATGGCGACTTCCGGCGTGAGCTGCACGCGGTGGCGGAGCACGGGCAGGGCCGCGCGTTTGATGTCATCCGGGGTGACGTATCCCCTGCCCTCCAGCGCGGCGAAGGCTTTGCCGATTTTCACCAGACTGATCGCCCCGCGGGTGCCGGCGCCGAGCGAAACCGACCTCGATTCGCGAGTCGCCTGGGCGAGCGCCACCGCGTAGGCGACGACTTCGGGAACCACCTGGATGGCGGCCGTCGCCTGTTGGGCGGCGACGATTTCGCGCGGACCACAAACCAACGAAACTTCGGTGCCGCCCGCTCCCGGAGTTTCCGAAGAGGCTCGCGTGACGATTTCGCACTCGGCCTCGCGCGTTGGGTAGTCGATGAGCACTTTCATCACAAAACGATCCAACTGCGCCTCCGGCAGCGGATAGGTCCCCTCGTGCTCCACCGGGTTCTGGGTGGCCAGCGTCATGAAGGGCGGCGTCAGCTTGAGCGTCTCGCCGTCGATGGTGACCTGGAGTTCCTGCATCACCTCTAACAATGCCGCCTGGGTTTTCGCCGGGGCGCGGTTGATCTCATCGGCTAACAGGAGGTGGGTGAAAACCGGGCCCTGCCGCAGCTGGAAAGTCTGGCTCTTCATGTCGAACAAGCGGAACCCGGTGACGTCCGACGGCATCAGGTCCGGCGTGAACTGGATCCGCGCGGAGTGGCCGCCGAAAGTCCGTGCCAGCGTGTTGACCAGGTGCGTCTTGCCGAGTCCCGGCTTGCCTTCCAACAGAACGTGTCCGCCGGCCAACAACGCGGCGAGCACTTGGTCGATCACGGTTTCCTGACCGAGGATCACGTGGCGGATCTGTTCGCGCATCCGCTGGATCAGTTCGGCCAGGCTGTGGATTTGCGGCAGGGCCGAGGGTGGTTGATAGATGTCCGGATTCATGGGTGATGGAGGTTAGTGAAGGGCTTGCAGCAGGCGTTGCAGATCGGCGGTGGTGCGGGTGAGAATGGCGGAATCGGCGGGCGCGGCTTCCGCCAGCGCCCGGAAGACCCGCTCGCGGGGGATCCCGGCGCGATCGGCCAGGAACTGGAAAAAGTCGTCGTCGCGCCGGCCGGAGCGGGTGCAGATCCGCTGGCCGCGTTCGACAATCTGCGCGCGCAGCGGAGCGAGCAGGCCGGCCGCGCGATCCAGCCGCCACTGGAAATCGCCGAGAGCTTCGAGGTGGTGGTCGTAGCCGCGCAGCGTGGCCGGCCCCGCCTCCGCCTCGAGCGGGCCGAAGCGGGTGAAGTTTTTCCAGAGCCAGAGGACGATGAGCAGACCGAGCCCGATGAGCACCGGCCACAGGTGTTTCACCAGCAGTCCCGACAGCGAAAGCCCGGAGCCGCGCATGAAAACGATGCTTCCTTCAAATTCGGTCACCTCGATCAGTTTGGCTAACAGCGCCGCATGATCCTTGTCGCCAATCCAGCGGTTGCGGAAAATCCGGCCGTCGGTGAGGACCGTCACGCGCCCCTCGCCATGGTCCGCCGAGGCGAAAACGCCGGGCCTTTTTCCCCGCAGTGCCACGCTGGATTCCGATTCGGCATCCACCTGGAACGTCGAGCCCGCGAACTTGATTTTCTCCGCCTTCAAGTCCTCCGGATCCGCCGCGCCGTCACGCAGCCCGATGCCCGCCCGG
>JBIPMR010000539.1:0-3642 GCA_044369025.1 Luteolibacter sp. | reverse complement strand
GCGTGGCCGCTGTCCAGGATGCGCCCCAGGGAAGCGAGGTCAGCGCGCGATACGCCGGCGCTGCTCATGCTTGATCCGAAACCGCAATCACTTCCTCGATCAAGCGGAACGCCGCCGGTGACAGCGGCCGTTTTTTCAGGGAGACAATCCCCGCATTACTCGATGGCGTGATTCCCGCGTAGTCGATCATGGCGAAATCCCTGGCATAGGATTTCTGACGCAACGCGAGTTCGGTAAGGGCGCTCACGGCGTCGCTTTCCAGGACGATGCTCTTGAGGGTGGAGAAATGACTGCAAATCGCCGACGGGCGAAACGGTGGCAGGCTTGCACGTGCCGCCGCATCGCGAGCGGGGTACGGGGCGAACCACGCGCGCGCCCAGACCGGCAACTCCGGCAACACCACCGGATAGGCCAGCACTTCCGGGAACGGGACGGCCTGGCGCGTGGTGAGAGGATGCCCTTTCCGGCAGAACCACCGGAAGCGGCTGGGCGCGAGCTTCCGAACCGTGAAATCGCCCGCCTCCTGCAGCTCCGCGATGTCGGCCACGAAAAAATCGATGTGCCGGTCCCGGAGCATTTCCGGAAACACCGGGTATTGGTCCACATGAATGACCACGTTAAGCCCGGGATGCCGGCCTAGCAGCCTGCCGACCGCCGTTCCGACCAGCGCTTCCGCAATCAGCGGCCCGGCACCGATCGTTAGATTGCCCGCCCCGTTTTCGCCAAAATGATTGGCGCACTGCCTGAGGTCGTCGAAACCGCCGAGCACCTTTTTCGCATCGCCGATCATGGCCTCGCCGAAAGCAGTGAGTTTCAACTCCGCGCCGCGCTCGAACAGCGCGTGGCCGAACCAGCTTTCCATCCGCTGGATGCTTTTGGTGATGGCCGGCTGGCTCACGTTGACCAGTTTCGCAGCCCTAACGAAACTCCGGCTCTCCGCCGCCGCCACGAAATACGCCAAGTGCCTGAGGTCAATGTCAGCCATATAACCTGAGGTTATGGTGAAGGGACAAGAATTGCAATGAACAAACGGGCGGAATGGAATACTAACTGAGTGCTGCAATCAGCCCCCACTCAAGCCGATCCCCCAACCTGGAACCCACCCGCACGGATATGAACGACTTCATCAACCACCCATCCAACGTCTTCCCCCGCCGCCGTTTCCTCGGCGGACTCGCCGCCGCCGGTTCGGCATTCACGCTTCCCGCGACTTTACTCGGGCAGGAGTCTTCACCGGCCGGCCAGCCCGCGGCCCCACTGAAAGGACACTTCCATCCCAAAGGAAAAGCCCCCTCGAAGTTTACGATCGAGATTCTCAAACAAGCCGGCGCCACCCTGCCGTTTGATGACACCCGCGACTTCGATGAGCAGAAAAGAGGCCTCATTGCTCCGATGAAGGAGATGAAAATCATGGCGGACGGCGGCCACGTCGCATGGGACATGGAACGCTTCCAGTTCGTTCACCAGCAGGAGGAATTCGACAGCATCCACCCGTCGCTGCTGCGCCAGGCCAGACTCAATAACAACTACGGCGTTTACGAAGTGATTCCCGGCATCTATCAAGTGCGGGGCTTCGACCTTTCTAACATCACCTTCGTCCGCGGCAAGACCGGGTGGATCGCGTTTGATCCGATGATCTCGGCGGAAACCGTCCGCGCCGCGTGGAACCTGTTTCAGGAGCACGTCGGCGGGGGACTTGCGGTGACGGCGGTCATCTACTCCCACACCCACGGCGACCACTGGGGCGGCGTCCGCGGCCTGGTCAAGGAAGAGGATCTGCGGGCGGGAAAGGTCGTTGTCATCGCCCCGGACGGCTTCATGGATCATACCATCTCCGAGAACGTGTATGCCGGCAACGCCATGAACCGCCGCTTGTTCTACCAATACGCCCTGCTGCTGCCTGCCAGCGCCCACGGGATGGTGGACATGGCGCTCGGCAAGGGTGTGTCGGCCGGCACTTCGGGGCTGATCGCGCCAACCCGGCTGGTGGTCGAAGCGCTCGAGGAGTTCGAGGTGGATGGGTTGAAGATGATTTTCCAAAACACCCCGAACACCGAAGCGCCGCGGGAGATGAACACCTATATCCCCGGGATGAAGGCGCTGTGGATGGCGGAAAACGTCTGCGCCACCCAACACAACATCTACACGCTGCGGGGCGCCCCGGTCCGCGACGCGCTCACCTGGTCCAAATACATCGCCCAGGCGCTGCACCGCTTCGGCATGGAAGCCGAAGTCATGTTCGCTTCCCACCACTGGCCGCGCTGGGGCAACGCCCGTGTGCAGGAAGTGCTCCGCGCCCAGCGCGACCTCTACGCCCACCTCAACAACCAGGTCCTGCATCTGGCCAACCAGGGCGTGACCATCAACCAGGTCCACAACGTTTACGAACCACCCACATCCTTGCAGAACGAGTGGCACTGCCGTGGTTACCACGGCTCCTTCGAGAACAACAGCCGCGGGGTCATCCAGCGCTTCCTCGGTTATTGGGACGGCAACCCGGTCAATCTCCTCCCACCACCGGAGGCGGAGTCGGGCACCCTATTCGTCGAGATGATGGGGGGCGCCGAAAAAATCATCGCCAAGGGCCAGGAACTCTACAACCAGGGCAGATACAAGGTCGCCCAACAGATCGTCAACAAGCTCGTCCAAGCCGATCCGCAGAACCAGACGGCCAAGGACTTGCTGGCGGATCTTTTCGAGCAGATCGGCTACCAGCAGGAAAACGCGGGGCTGCGCAACAGCTTCCTCGCCGCCGCCTATGAACTCCGCACCGGCATCCCGCAGGGCGCGATCGCCAGCTCCAGCAGCCCCGACGTGGTCCGCGCGATGTCCACCGAGTTGTTCCTCAATTTCCTAGGCATCCGCATGGACAGCAAGAAAGCCGAAGGCTTGCGCTTCACCATCAACCTCATCACACCGGACAACGGTGAGAAGTTCGTCATCGAGATGGAAAACGCCACCCTCACCAACATCCAGGGATTCCAAGCGGAAAAACCCGACCTCACCCTCACCATCAACCGCAGCGACCTCGAACAATCGATGATGGGCGTCAAGCCGATCGAGGCCCAGATCAAGGAAGGCACCGCGAAGGTCGAAGGTGATGTGAGCATCCTCGCCAAGCTCGCCTCGACGATGGTCGAGTTCGATCCGCGCTTCGAAATCATGCCCGGCACCAAGGCGGTGCCCGTCGCGGAGGAGATAGCGGAGGCCGTCTTCGAAGCGCCGGTAGGTGCCGCGATGTGCGAGTGATTCACAGAGCAATGGAAACCGTCAATCCCATGCAATCCCCCCGAGATGAAGCCATTCCTAATTCCAAATATCGCTTTCGGCCTCGCGGCGTCGTGTTTGGTTGCTGTGCCCTCCCGCGCCAACGCCGCCGAACCGGCTCAGGATGAAAACCTCGCCTACGCGACCGGCGTCCAGACCTACATCAACGGCTTCCCGATGATGGACCTTTACCGGACGCTTTGGGAAACCTCACTCGATCCCAAGCGCGGCCATGACCAGACCCTGAACGAATACTTCGTCTTCGACCGCCTCATCACCAGCGAGGACGATTGGGTCATCACCCCCAACAACGACACGATCTATCTGCGGGCCTTCTTGGACCTGCGCGCCGAGCCGGTCGTCCTCGTGATCCCG
>JBIPMR010000540.1:0-3642 GCA_044369025.1 Luteolibacter sp. | reverse complement strand
GCGGGCCATCCGGACGGGTCAAGGTTTCGGGCGAGGGCAGATCCGAGAGGATCGGAGTCACGCCTTCCATGTCTTTGCGGAAACGCATGTGGTAATACCATTCGTCGCGCATTTGGAAATCCTTGACGCCGCGGGTGATGGCGTGTTTGGGGAGCTTGAAGGAGCCGTCCCAGTGGGGATTGACCGACCAGTTGGTTTCGAAATAACCGCCGATGAGATCGAGGAAGGCATTGCCGGGTTCGCCGTTGGGGATTTCCACGGCGTAGTGGATGCAGCCGATGCCGACGCCGCGGTTGGCGAGGGTCTTCAAGGTGTCGAGATGCTTCATCGCCGGATGACCGCCGCCGCCATCCGCATAAATCACGACCGCCGAGGCGCCGTCAAAAACCGATTCGTCCTGCGGCCAACCGTTGGTGGTGACGACCGTATCGATGGGCATGCCGCTTTGCTTCAATTGCTCTGCGAGGAGCATGCAGCCGGCGCGGTGTTCGTGCTGGCCGGGGCCATGACTCGGCTTGCCGGCGATGAAGACGATTTTTTTCTTCGCGGAGGTGGCGGTGGCTTGCGATTCGGCCCGGGTGACCACCACCGCGGCGATGGTGCCGAGGATACAGACGATCGGGAGAAGCAGAGGGCTTGGGATTTTCATGAATGGCGGGATGGGGTTGAAGTTACGGAGTGGCGGATGCGGTGCTTTCAGGAGGATTGGGCGCGGAGGGTTTCGAGATAGCCGTCGAGCGCATTGCAGGCGTGGCGAAGCATTTCAGGGTCGCGACCTGATTTCGCAGTCACGGTGAATCCGGCGACCATCGAAACCATCAGCGCGGACTCATTGGCGGGCTGGATCGACGGATGGATCCAGCCGTCCGCTTTGCCGCGTTCGAGTAGAGCGGCAATTGCAGTGCGCCAGGCACTGAAAACGAGTTCCAGGGACTCGCCCGCCGAGTCATCGGTGGCGGCGATTTCCGCGGTGATCGCGGCGAGGGCGGAAATGGCATCGTCCGGCTGAATTGCCAGAATTCGCAGGCGCCAGAATTGCTGGAACGCGCGCAAGGAGCGGACTTCGGCCAGGGGCAGGATCCAACTTTCCTGGATGGCGGGCTGGAGGCGGCCGTCGATCCACGCTTTGGCGAGCGCTTTTTTGTCGGGAAAATGGTGGAACAGGCCGCCCTTGGTGAGTCCGGCTTGCGCAACGAGTCCGCCAAGTCCGGTGCCGGCATACCCTTGGCGGGAAAAGGACTGATCCGCCGCATCCAGAAGCGCCTGGCGAGTCTGCTCGGGTTGCTTCTTGCGCTGGTGCATGGCCATTTCAATACCAACCACATGGTATGACCGCAAGAAGGAAACTTCCCGGCTAATCCGTTGCGGAAGCCACCCGGCTCAGTAGCCGTTGGCGAGGCGGGAAACGAGGGCCTCGCCAGCACGTTCAAGCGCTTCGGGCAGGGCGTTGTTGCGGGCCGTCTGCAAATTGGAACCCGCGAACAACTGGCTGCTGCCGGTCGAGGTGCCGGAGGCGAGGATTTTGGTGGGGTCTCGGGCATCCTTGAGCGTCCATTCGAGCGTGACGGTGTTGGAGAGTTCTTCGGGCAGCTGGGTGTCGAGGCGAGTGCCGCGGATGGTGGAATAACTGATGCTGCGAAGTTTGCCTTCGAGGACCGCGTCGGCCCGGTCGACCTTGGAGAGGCGGTAAGTGCCGTCCTGCACGAAGGCGTTGGCGACGGCCGAGGTGGCGATGGCCTCGGCCCGCGGATGCAGGGTGGCGTTGGCAAACATCGGCACGGCAATCTGGTTCACCTGCTGCAACGAGGCGGGCTTGGTGCCGCCAAGCCGGTAGCCCGCGCACGAAACGAGCAACAGCGCGGGGGCTAGCAGGGCGAGAAGTTTCATGATTCCGGAGCAGGTGGGAATTCTCACTCGCCGAGTTCCTTCAAGCGGGCGCGGGCGTCATCGTGGAGCTTGCCGGAAGAGCTGCGCCTGACGATGTCGCGGTAGTAAACCTTGGCGGATTCCAGCTTGCCGGTTTTTTGATAGAATTCGGCGATGTCGTAGGACCGCTGGAGATCGCGGCCGCCGAGACTGGAGAGAAACTTGCGGGCTTCCGCATTGCGGGAATGGCCGGGGTATTGGATCAGGTAGTCGTTGAAGGCCTCGCGGGAGAGATCGAGGTTGGCTTGGTTCTGATTCCCCCGATCGGCCTCTTCCATCAGGATGAGCCCGACGCGGAAGAGGGCTTCGGGAGCTTCCGGGCTCTCGGGTTGATCGCGGACGAGCTGGCGATAGGCGGCGATGGCCTCCTTGGTTTTGCGCTTTGCCTGATAGAGTTCGCCGGTGGTGAACTGGGCTTTGGCGGCGGCGCGGGACTTCGGCGCGTTGTCGCGGACCTTGCCGAGCATTTCGGTGGTCTTTTCCAGCGAGAGCTTGGTTTTCAAGCCGAGGAAACTGGATTTCACATCACCCTCGGCGGCGGACTGCGCCATGGCGGCCTGGCGATTGAGGGCGGTGGTGTAGAGACCACTGCCTTGGAAACGGGAGAGAAACTGGTCGTAGGCGGCGAATGACTCTTGGATATCGCCTTTTTGTTCCAGCAATTCTGCCTGGCGGAAGCGGGCTTGAGGCGCGGACGGCGCAAACGGAAACCGGGTGGCGGTTTGGTCGTAAAGTTTGATCGCACGGGAGGTTTTCCCGGCATCGTCCGCCTGCTTCGCTTTCTGATAGAGAGCCTCACCCTCGTTGGCGGCGGCCTGGGTGTTTCCCGCCATCAACGGCAAATCATCGTCCGAGCTGCAGGAGAACGAGGAAAACGCGGCAGCCGATATCAAAGCGAAAGCAAACAACCGATGGGTCATGTGCCGGAGCATAGAAGGACATGGGGACGGGGGAAGTCCAAAATCTTGCGAGTCCGTTCACTTGCCAAGCTCGGCGGAACGGCGGGTGGCGGCACCGACGGCTTCGATCAGCGCGGAGCGCAGGCCGTGGCGTTCGAGTTCGGCAAGACCGGCGATGGTGGTGCCCCCGGGTGAGGTGACCATGTCTTTGAGCACGGCGGGATGTTCGCCGGTTTCGAGCACCATGGCGGCGGCGCCAAGCACGGTCTGTGCGGCAAGCCGGACCGCGTCGGCACGCGGCAGGCCGGCACGCACGCCGCCGTCGGCGAGGGCTTCGATGACCAGATAAACATAGGCCGGACCGCTGCCGGAAAGCCCGGTGACCGCGTCCATGAGTTTTTCCGGGACCTGAACGGCGAGGCCGACGGCACCGAGAAGTGATTGCGCGCCTTGGGCATCGTCGAGATTGGCGCGGGTGCCGAGGCAGAAGCCAGCGGCTCCGCGGCCGACGAGTGCCGGGGTGTTCGGCATCGCGCGGATGACCCGGAAATTTTCAGGAACCGCCGCCTCCAAGGCGGCCAAGGTGACCCCGGCGGCGATCGAAATCACCAGCCGGTTTTGCCCGTTGGCGGACTTGGCGGCGTCGGCAAGGGCGGCGAGCGCGTCCTGGGGTTTGGTGCAAAGCAGCAAGACCTCGCTGGCGGCCGCGATTTCGGTGATTTCTGAAAAGACTTGGGATCCGGTGGCCTGCGCAAATGCCTCGCGCGAGCCGGCAAAAGGATCGCATCCCATCACCTCCGCCGCGCTCACCACACCG
>JBIPMR010000538.1:0-3654 GCA_044369025.1 Luteolibacter sp. | reverse complement strand
CACGGTGCGCCACCTGCATCCGCCAGTGGCGAAAAGAATCGCCGGACTCGCTGCTGGTGGACATCGGCGATGTCTATCAGGGAACCGCCGGAAGTCTGGTCAACGGCGGCGCGTTGATGATCGGCCTCTTCAACCGCCTCGGCTACGATGCCTGGACCCTCGGTAACCACGATTTCGACTGGGGTCCGGAAGCGCTGGAGAAAAACCTGACACTCTCGAAATCCCCGGTCCTAACCGGCAATCTCGAACGTGGCGGAAAATCCCCCGGCACGCTCGAAGGCGCCTGGAAATCGGTGAAACCGTGGACCCTGAAGGAAGTCGGCGGCTTCCGCATCGCCTTGGTCGGCCTGGTGACGCCGGGGCTGCCGTTCTGGTTGGCTCCGGAAACGCTCGGTGGAGTCACTCCCACCGCTCCCGTCGCTTCCCTCAAACGTTCCATCGCCGAGGCGAAGTCGGAGAAAGCCGACGCCATCATCCTCATGGGCCACATGGGCTGGCGCAACGAGGACGACTTCGCCAATCCCATCCGTGAGATTCTCAAAGACGCCGGCGTCGATGTTTTTCTAGCAGGCCACACCCATCAGGACCAGCCCACGTGGGAAATGGGCGGCGCGCTTTGCACCCAGGCAAGCTACCACGGCATCCATTGCGGGCGGGTCGATCTAACATTCGATCTGGAGACGCGCAAGATCGTCTCCCGCAAGGCGCTCACCCTGTTCATGGACAAACGCTTCGATCTCGATCCGGTGGTCATGGAAATGGCCCAGCCGGATTTGAAAAAAGCGGACGAACAAATGGCGCGCAAGCTCGGCAAGGTCACCGCCATCATCGACGGCAAGGGCCGGGGAAACCGCCTGTCCCAAATTTTCTGCGAGTTTTTCAGCGAGGCCCTCAAGCGCAACCAAACCCCGGTGGACGGCGTTTTCCACGGCACTTTCGGAACCGGCGATTTGGCACCCGGCGAGCTCACCGTCGCCGATTGCTGGAAAATGCTACCCTATGAAAATCTTCTCACCACCGCCGAAGTGACTGCCGCAGAGCTGATTGAAATCGTCCGTGAAGACCGGGGCACGAGGAATTCGGATCGCACGCTCTGGCCCTTCGATCTTGAGCTGGACCGGGACGGCAAAGCCACCCGCTTCCTCTATCAGGGCGAGCCGGTCGCTGCCGGGAGGCGCTTTACCATCGGCTTGAACAGCTACGACGCGCAATCCGGCGGCCGGCAGTTGATGCGCCTCCGCGAAATCGTCGCCCATCCCGCCGCCAAGCGCACCGTCACCCCGATCGACACCCGCAGCGCGCTCATCGAAGGCATCCTCAACCGCAAGGAACTTTCCTGAATTTCATGCTTTCTTCATTGGCATTTCACACCCAGCCGTTGGAATCCATCCATGCCCCGCGTCCTACTGGTTGAAGACGAACCGGCCATCGCCGATACGCTCGTCTATGCGCTCGGAACCGAGTGTTTCGAAGTCACCCACGCCCTCACCGGCGCGGACGCGCTCGATGCCGCGAGACGCGAACATTTCGATTTCGCGATCCTCGACATCGGCCTGCCGGACATGACCGGCCTCGATGTCTGCCGCCGGCTGCGGGACATTTCCACCATACCTGTCCTCTTTCTAACCGCCCGGGATTCCGAGGTGGACCGCATCCTCGGCCTCGAGCTCGGCGGCGACGACTACGTGACCAAACCCTTCTCGCCCCGCGAAATCGTCGCCCGCGTCCGCGCCATCCTCCGCCGCTCGCAAAACCACGGCGCGCCGCCCGCCTTGCCATCGGGCGATGCCAAATCGCTGCACCACGACAAGGAGTCCATGCGCATTCACTGCCACGGCGAGCCGCTCGATCTAACGGCGCATGAATACAAACTGCTGCTGGTCCTGTTGCAGAAACCCGGCCGGGTCTTCACCCGCGATCAATTGCTCGATCACGCGTGGGAGGATCCCGGCGCCGTGACGGATCGCACCATCGACGCCCATATCAAGTCCATCCGCGCCAAGCTCCGGACCATCCGCGCCGGTGCCGAGGACCTGATCGAAACCCGCCGCGGGCTGGGTTACTCCCTGCAAACCACCCTCTCTTAACTCTTCAATCTCTCCACTTTTCTTCTTTCAGCATTTCAGCGTTTCAGCCTTTCAGCATCTACCCCACAAATGCGCTTCACCCGGGTCACGCTTTTTTTCATCGCGTTCATCATCACGCTCGGATTCTATCAGCTCGCCCGGCATTTCCTCGCGGAGGTCGAGCCGCAGACCTTCCAAGCCACCGAGGAGGTCATGGTCGATGTCGCGAACCTGCTCGCCGAAGCCGTCGCCAAGGACCTCGAAGCGGGAGATTTCGACGGCGGGAAACTCCGCGATGCTTTTGATCGGGCCCACGCCCGCGAGATCCGCGCCAAGATTTTCGAACACCACAAGGAGGGGATCGGCATCCACGCCTACCTCACGGATGCGAAAGGGAAGGTGATTTTCGACTCGGCCGGCGGGCTGCGCGAGGGCGAGGACTATTCGTTGAAACGCGACGTCGCCCTCACCCTGCGCGGGCTTTACGGCGCCCGCAGCTCCCGGGACGACGAGAAGGATTCCACCTCGTCGGTGTTTTACGTGGCGGCTCCGGTGGGTGATCCACTGAAACCCATCGGCGTTCTAACCGTCTTTAAACCGCAGATGGATGTGCTGCCCCTCGTCCGCGAGCGGCGGCGCATCATTTACGTGGCGTGCGCCCTGATCGGCGGCGGGATCCTGTTTCTGATAGGCGCGGTGTTCCTCTGGTTGTTTCATCCCATCGGCAAAATCACCGACTACGCGCGCGCCATCGAGCGGGGCGAGCGCCCGGCCAAACCGAAAATCGGGATCGGCCGCGAAGTCAACACGCTGGCCCACGCGCTGGATTCGATGCGCGATGCTCTGGAAGGCCGGCGTTATGCCGAGCGCTACATCCAGACGCTCACCCACGAGATGAAGAGCCCGCTCGCCGCGATCCGTGGCGCGGCCGAGTTGCTCGACGAGGAGATGCCGATCAAGGACCGCAAGCGCTTCCTCGAAAACATCCGCGCCGAAACCGCGCGCAGCGAGCGGCTGATCAATCGGCTGCTGGAGCTCTCCGCCATCGAGGGCCGCGCCCGGTTGGAGACCACCGATGAAATCGACTTCCACGCCATCGTCGCCCGCGCCCTCGACCAGGCCCGCCCGCTCGCGGAAATCGCCGGGGTTGTGATCGATCTGGAAATTCCGGACGCCGTGATTCCGATGCAAGGGGATGCCTTCATCCTCCGTGCCGCGGTCAGCAATCTGTTGGAAAACGCCATCGATTTCTCGCCGCGCGGCGGATCCCTGCAGGTGGTCCTAACCGCGGCCAGCGGGCAGGCCGTGCTCACCATCCGCGACCACGGACCCGGCGTGCCCGAATACGCCCGCGAAAAGGTCTTCGAGCGCTTCTACTCGCTGCGCCACCACGCCGCCGGACGCAAAGGCACCGGACTCGGCCTGACACTCGTGCGCGAAACCGCCGACCTCCACGGCGGCTCCATCACGCTGGAGCCCGCCGAGGGCGGCGGCAGCATTGCCAAGCTGGTGCTGCCAACCGCCTAGCGGAGGGTGGTTGCGGCGTCCCGCCGCAATGAATCAAATTGCGGCGAGACGCCGCAACCAC
>JBIPMR010000537.1:0-3655 GCA_044369025.1 Luteolibacter sp. | reverse complement strand
TGAGTGCCGGGCCGGGCCCGCAGCGGTCCGCGACCAGCGCGTCTCAAGTTGGGTGGCGGTTTGACAAATAATCAAAAAAAAGCGCCCCTGCCCCCAAACCGCCGGTCCTCACTGCGCGCGCATCACGCAGGTGGTCTCCTCGTTGAGAGAATCTCTTTCGCGAAGGGTGCCGACGGTCTGGCGCTAAATCGTCCGAGGCTCCCTTGATACGGGGTGGGGGAGGTGGCACAGTCAGTCTAGGATTCTGAAGTGGGGCAAATTTTCGGCGCTATTCCGTCCCCCTCAGCTTCAACCGCGGTTGCAACCCGTGATAAAGGGCGAGCGGCAGAATTGCACGTTGACCGGCTGGAATACACAAAAAATGCACGGGCGTTTTATTTTTCTGCTAGGTCTCTTGTGCAACCTATTGAAAACCATGGAGCCGCTGGTCGGATTCGAACCGACGACCTATTCATTACGAATGAATTGCTCTACCCCTGAGCTACAGCGGCGTCTGGGTGCGGGAAGGAAGCAAAGACGCGGGTTTTTCGCAAGCTGGAAAATTCTTGGCACTGCCGAGCCTGGAAGAACCCGCACGCGCGCGAATCTATTTTTGCCGACTCCCGCCTAGAATTCGAATCGATGCTGGGCCTGTGCCATGGCTGCCTGGGATTTGGAAATTCCGTTGGCGGAGGCGTGCTCATCCCAGTTGGCGATGGCATCAACCACCTGCTCGATGATTTCCGCCGGCTTGCGGACGTCGTGCTCGGCACCGAGTCGGATGAAATCCCGGCGGGTGATGTGGGAGGCTTTGCCTTTCACCCGCGCGGCGCGAAATCCCGAGGCGAGGGGATAGGTCGCCAGCGTGAGATCGAAGGCCGGTGCCAGGGTCCATGTGCCGGCGGCGTCCATTAGAAACGCGTGGTTGCGGCCGTGATCGTCATCGTTGGCGGCGACCACGTTGAAGACCGCGCGGCGGAAAATTTCCTCGACGCTGCGGTGATCGAGGGTCAGCGAGCGCGAGGTCTCCATCAGCTCGCCGTAGTCGAGGCCGTCGCGCAGAGGTGTTTGAGTCAGGCCGGAGTAAGAATGCAGGTGGAGCCGCGCGCCGTTTTTTCCGCGATCAAAGCGGCGGGAAAGAAAATGGCAGCCGCCGGCGGCTTCCAACAGCCGCGTTTCGGGAACCCGGATCCCGGCGGCGCGCGCCATCTCCGCATACGCCGCCTCGATCCGGCCTTCCTGCAAGACCGGCTCGGTGTCGAATTTGATCAGCCACGCGCCAAATCCTGCCGCGGCCGGATCGTCCAGCCGGAGTTCGGAAAAATCGTCGGAGATCGACAGCAGCGCCTTCGGTTGTGCCCCGCCCGGTGACATGCCGCTGCGGAGCAGGGCGCGTAGGACTTCGCCGGTTTCGCCGCGAAGCGCCGCACGGGCCGCTTCCACCAGTGCGCCGAGTTCCGCGACCATGCCATCGTTGAAGTCGAGCTCATCGGTGACCGGGGAAAACCCCAGCGCCCCCATTTTGCGCTGTCCTTGGCAGGCGAGTTTCCGCAGGGCGGTGACCCGGTTCCAGGGAATGCCGCGGGTTTCGAAATGCCGTTGCATCAGTCGCTCGCCCCACCAATCGGGCAGGACGTCTTGGAACAATCCATGGAGCGTGCCAAATCCGGGTGTCTGGGTGCTGACCGCGCCTGAGGTCGAGTTCGGCAGGTAAATGGGCGACAATTCGCGCTTTCCCGCCCGCCAGCGTTTGTCGTATTCGAAAAACACCACCCCGCGCGCGTCTTGGTAGAGCCGCCCGATCCTCGCTTCCGCAGGTCCGGTCCAATGCACTTCAAGTTCCATCGCCGTCTCCTCGCTTGCGGCGCGGCGCGCGCTGGCGCTCGCTGAGTTTCACCGATTCGATCGATTCCCTGGCGGTCGGGCGGGAAAATAGGTCGCGGATTTCGCCGTCGACGCCGAGGACCACGGCGAGCCTGACCAACCGTTGGAACGAGCCCTGACCTTTGGTCTCGAAGAGCTTGAGGGTGGAGAGCGCCACCCCCGAGCGCTCCGCCAGTTCTTCCTGCGTCCAACCGTTTGCCAGCCGGAAACCCCGCAATCGACGCCCGATCTCGCGGGTCAAGTTGATCGGATTGCGTTGGTTAAAAGCTTTTATTTTGTCCACAAGATCACCTATGGCCATCCAAAGCCCATATTTCAACTTTTAATTTGCTGGATGCGCCGGTGGCGCTTTCACGGGTGCGGTGGGATCTTGGAAATATGCCATTTTTGCCTTGCCAAGGGGGGGCGGATCCCTAGTTTGCCCGTCCCATGCCAAGAGTCGGAGGAAAAGCAAAAACACGGAAAGCCGTTGCCAAGCGTTTCAAAGTCACTGGAACAGGGAAAATTCTACGTCGCAAACAAGGGGCTCGCCACTTGTTGCAAGGCAAGAACAGCAAGCGCAAGCGTCGTCTTGGGCAAGCTGCACTCGTCTCCGACGCTGACCTTCGAAACGTCAGGGAGAATCTTCCTTTTTCCCGTTAACTGAAACCTCAGCAACGAAACTACGCCCCCGTCCGCGAATCGGACGGCCTTTACCCAGCCTGATCCCGCGAGGGAGACAAGAACAGTCGAGACTGGGGAAGGAAATGAAATCAACGGTCTGTTCAAACTGAAAACATAAGAAATGCCACGTGCCACCAACTCACCGGCCAGCCGGGCCCGCCGCAAGCGGACCCTGCTTCGTGCCAAGGGTTTCCGCGGTTTCCGCTCGAAACTCTTCCGTTACGCCAAGGACGCTGTCCGTAAGGCGATGACGTATGAATATCGCGACCGGAAAAAGCGCAAAGGTCAATTCCGCCGTTTGTGGACCCAGCGTATCAACGCTGCCTGCCGCAACGAGGACATCACCTACTCGCGCTTCATCGAAGGTCTCAAGGCCGCCGGAATCGAAGCTGACCGCAAGATCCTCTCGGATCTCGCGATCACCGACGCTCCTGCGTTCTCGGCCATCATTGCCCAGGCGAAGAAAGCTCTCGAAGCGAAACACGCTTCGAAAGCCGCCTGATCCCAACCGCGCGAAGTTCGAAACCATTCACACGTCGCCTGGCTCACGCCGGGCGGCGTTTTTTTTGGGTCCCGATCCCAAGGATACCGTGCCGACATCCGCATCCATCAAGCAATGTAGCGCTTTCGGATATCAACCCCCGCCAGTCCCGGTGGGACCCAAGCTCGGAAAACCCGGGCACTTCGAAGGCCGCGTCGCTCCTTCCCCTTCACGTCTGTTTTTTCGCCCCGCGCAACAGCTAACCCCATCATAAGGCCAATAATACCGACGCCCTCACTGCCGCCACCTCATGGGTGGAAAATGTCGCTCCAGCCGCCACCGACAACCTGATCTGGGACAGCACCCGCACCGCCGCCGGCCTCTACTCGTTTGGCAACGGCCAGTTCACCGGCGGAGTCACCATCCAGAATCCCGGCGGGCTGGTTCAGCTTCGGGTGGCATCGAATGGCACCACCACCTGGGCCAACAGTGCATTGATCGACATGTCGGCCGCCACGGTGAATGCGGAGTGGACCGCCGGCACGTTGCGGATTGACAGCAACAATTCCAGTCCGGCTGTCACCGTCGCGCCGGGCAGGACGCTGACCATTGGCGGAAGTGGCATCAGCAACCGGGCTAATTCAAAAA
>JBIPMR010000536.1:0-3657 GCA_044369025.1 Luteolibacter sp. | reverse complement strand
TGCTCGTAGTAGTCGCTGAAGTAGGTGGATTGTTTGTAGAACAACTCACCGCCGAGGGCGAGCTGCTGGTCCATGAACCATGGTTCGGTGAGCGACATGGTGAACTCGGAGCGCTCGGAACCGGCGCGCAGGCTCATCGCGAAACGCTGGCCGCCACCGGTGAAGTTCCAGGGGTTGAACAAATCGAAGTTCGACTGCTCGAGGGTGACAAACCCGACGATGCTGTCGATGGAGCTGAATCCGACGCCGACGCCGACGGAGCCGGTGGCCTTTTCCTCGACGAGCACGTTCACGTCGCGGTAGCCCGAGCCGCCGGGTGAGCCGGTGACTTGCACATCGCTGAAGTATTGGAGGTTATCGAGGCGGGACTTGGTGGTATCGAGTTCCACCGAGTTGAACTGGTCGCCGGGTTTGAGCGGGATTTCGCGGCGGATGACCTTGTCTTTGGTTTTGGTGTTGCCCTCGATGTTGACGCGGCCGACGCGGAAGCGGGAGCCTTCGGTGATGCGGTAGGTGATGCTGACGCGGTTCGGTCCGGCATCGCGGATGTCCGGGGTGACCAAGGCATCGGCGTAGCCGCGCGAACCGTAGTAGCTGCGGATCATGGTGATGTCCGCGCGCATCTTTTTGGAGGAGTAGGCATCATTGCCATTGAGGGTGAGCGCCGGATAGAGTTCCTCGGGTTTGAAGACCGACATTTTGCCGAAGCCGACCCCATCGACGGTGTATTTTTCGCCTTCGTTGATCGGGATGACAAGGTCCACCCGGCCGTCGCCGACGGGATCGCGGCGCATACCGGGGCTGCTGGCACGCAGGTAGCCCTTGCTGCGATAGTAGTCGAGGATGGCGTCGAGATCGGTGTCGAGTTCGTCGGACTCGAAGCGACCGGATTTGGTGAGCCACGAGAACCAGCCTTTTTCCTTCACCTTCATTTCCTTGCGGAGTTCGGGATCGGTGAAGGCGTTGTTGCCCTCGAAGCGGATTTTGCGGATCTCGTTCTTGCCCCCCTCGTCGATGACGAAAATCAAATCGGACAAACCGGGTTGGCCGGTCGCCTGGGTGCGGTGGGTGACGGTCACGTCGGGGTAGCCGTATCCCTGATAGTATTTTTCAATGTTGCGACGGGCCTCGAGGATCTGCTCATCGCTGAGCGCGCCGCCAGCTTTCATCTTGGATTCCTTGGCGAGTTTCTGATCGGAGAAAATCGTGTTGCCCACAAATCCGACGCCGCCGAGGCCCGGCCGGGTGGTCACTTCCGCGATCAATTTCACGCTGCCACCGACGGGTTCCGCGAGGAAACGCACATCATCCACCAGGCCGGATTCGTAGAGCGCCTTGATGTCCTGGTCCAAGCTCTCCGCGCGATAGGCGGAGCCGGCCTTGGAGGCCATCAGGTTGCGCAAGCGCGCTTCGTCCACCGTTTTCGCGCCATTGTAGCGGATGGCGACTTCCGAAATGTTTTTCCCCTCGAAATCCTGCGCGTGCAGGGTGCCGGCCAGGGAAACGACCGCGAGCGAGGTGAGAGCGGCGAATTGCCCCACGCCGCGCGGCATGAGAGAGGAGGGATTGATTGGGAATCGCATGCTGGTGATTAGGATGGGTTATCAAGCCCGCCCAGCCCCTATTTCGTCAAGGTCAATAGCAGCCATTTGCTTAACATTCCCTTATAAATCCAGCTCCCTGCCGAAATCCTTGCCCCCCGCCCCATCGTCCATTACACCCCTCGGGTGCTCACGATTCACAAGCTTACCAAAACTCTCGGCGGCCGCACGCTCCTCCGCGAAGCCGAAATGTCCATCAACTGGGGCGAGCGCGTCGCCCTTGTCGGCCCGAACGGTGCCGGGAAATCCACGCTGTTCCGCATGATCCTCGACGAGGATTCACCCGACGAAGGGAAAATCGAGCGCGACGAATACGCCATCACCGGCTACCTGCCGCAGGAAGCCGGCGAGCCGACCGATGAAACGATCATTGAAATCGCCATGGGCGTGACCCCCGAAATGATCGGCCTGCTGCGCACCATCCGCGAACACGAAAAAACCGGCGACCTCTCGCATCCGGAGTTCGCCCACGCGCAGGACCAGTTCACCGCGCTCAACGGCTACCAGTTAGAGCCGAAGGCGAAAAAAATCCTGCACGGGCTTGGTTTCAAGAGCGACGATTTCAACAAGCCCGCCCGCGAGTATTCCGGCGGCTGGGTGATGCGCGCCCACCTCGCCCGGCTGCTGGTGATGGAGCCGGACCTGCTGATGCTCGACGAACCGACGAACCACCTCGACCTGCTCTCGCTGCTCTGGCTCCAGCGCTATTTGCTGAATTACTCCGGCGCGATCCTGATGATTTCCCACGATCGCGATTTCATGGATTCGATCATCGAGACCGTGATCGAAATCGATCCCGACGCCGCCTCGCTGATTTCCTACACCGGCAACTACACCGCGTTCCTCGACCAGCGCGAAAAACGCTACGAGCAGCAGGTCCAAGCCTATCGCAACCAGCAAAAGGAAATCGAGCACGTCCAGGAATTCATCGACCGCTTCCGCCAGGTCGGCTCCAAGGCCGCCCAGGTCCAATCGCGGATCAAGACCCTTGAAAAACTCGTGCGCATCGAAAAACCGCGGACCCCGCGGAAGCCGTTCAAGTTCAATTTCCCCCAGCCGCCACGCTCCAACCAAAAAGTCATCGAGCTCAGCAAAGTTTGCCAAGCCTACGGCGAAAAGCGCATTTACAAGGACCTGGATCTCACCATCGAACGCGGCGACCGCATCGTGCTCGTCGGGCCTAACGGCGCGGGCAAATCCACCCTGATCAAAATCCTCGCCGGGGTGATCCCGATCGACGGCGGCAAGCGCGAGCCCGGCTACGCCACCAAGATCGGCTACTATTCGCAACACCGCGCCGAATCGCTCAACGAGAACAACACCGTGCTCGAAGAGGTGCTTGCCGCCTGCACCACCCTCCGCGAGGAGGAAGCGCGCTCGATTCTCGGCTCCTTCCTGTTCCGCCGCACCGATGTCGAAAAACGTTGCGGGATTCTATCAGGGGGTGAGAAATCCCGCCTCAACCTCGTCAAGTTCCTCGTCGATCCGCCGAACCTGCTGCTGATGGACGAGCCGACGACCCACTTGGACATCCTCTCGATCGACTCGCTGGTGCAGGCGTTGAAAAACTACGAAGGCACGCTGGTTTTCATCTCCCACGACGTGCACTTCATCCGCACGCTGGCGGAAACCACGCTCCACGTGAACAACGGCACCGTCACCCGCTACACCGGCGGCTACGATTACTTCATCGAAAAATCCGGCCTCAACGACGACCGCAGCGCCGTCACCGCGTGATCCAAAACAAGGAGCGGCGGAATCCGTCCGCCGATGTCCATGGAAAGCCAATGAGCGAGCGAAGCGCTTGCCATGGTCACCTCATGGTCAGGGCGATTCGGAGATCGCCGCTCCTTGAGTGCCCCGCACGCCTTAAGGCATCCGCCTGAAGCCGGCGCTGCGTTTTCTAACTCAGCTCCGTCACCCGCAACTTCGGATCTTCCAGCGTCTCGCCGAGGCGCATGCCCAGCAGCTTGCGATAGAGCCCGCTGGCGGGAGTCAACAGGGTGATTTCGAGGCCGTCATCATCAATCACCAGGCCTCCCGCCGCCGGCGCGAG
>JBIPMR010000047.1:0-11157 GCA_044369025.1 Luteolibacter sp. | reverse complement strand
AGATATGGCCACACACAGGGGATTCCGCTTACGGTGATCGCCAATCCGGCCCGAAAGGTCATTTACAGCAGCGCCAGCGCCGGGACGAACTCCGCACGCTTCGACAGCAGTTGGTATTTCAGCGGGGCAAGCTTTGTGCAACAGGGAATGAGTCCCGGTATCGAACACCCCGACCCGCGCAATGGTGGAGGCGCCGCATCGCTGTTCGCCGACGGGCATGTCGAGAAACTCGACGTCAAGTCGATGGATCGGGCAACCCGGCAGCGCTACTTCGTCCTAGAGCCATGAATCGGCGGATCAAAGAAGCGACCGATAGTTTCCTGGCGGACGGCAAACTCGGGATAGCCGGTGGGAGGACATTGCCCTCCGCATCGTAGGAGATCCGCACGGGCATGCGGTCGGCGTAGTCCTTTTTCACCTTGCCCGCCTCAAGGTTTTGGATCCAGGCAGGCGGGAGGTTTTCGAGATCTTCCTCCGGATTCCAGATGTCGAGATCTCCCGGGATGATGTAGCCGGCGACGTTCTCCTCGCTGGTGGATTCCTGATTGGTGAAGTCCCGGGGGAGGAGAACCCCTTTCTTCGTGTCCTGGAAGACACCGATGAAGGTCTTGCCCGAAGCCCTGCTGAAGACGTGGGGGAAAATGAAGCGCTCGCCAGCCTGATCCGAGTGGTGGACGCCGGGCTCGAGGGTGATGAAGCGTTCTCCAAGCAGGCCAAGAGTGGCATAGACGGAGCCGGTCTGGGCGAAGAATTGGTGGAGGCGGAAGGGCAGTATCGTGTAGCGCTCACCGGATTTGACGAGGCCGAGATTGATTTCACTGATCCACAGGAGCAGGGATTCCAAGTGTTCGGCGCATGCCTTTGCGGGCTCGCCGCTGTCCGTGGCGAGCAGCTTGGCGATTTCCGCCATTTGGAGAGGCGTGCCGCGTTTCAGCCTGCCGCCTGCTTCGTGATCCACGCTCAGGGCGATCCTGCCCTCCAGCCAAAGCGCGGTGGGGAAATTCCGCAGGGTCTCCACTCCGGCAGATGAAGGGGCCAGGGTCCGAACGGTTTCTGAAAGGTCGGATTTTACGGGTGGGTTTTCGGAGCCGGGCAAGGATCTGGCCAGCGTTTCGCCGATAACCTGGTCAGGGGTGAAGGGGTCACCGAAGATTTGTTCCGCCACGGCCGCCACTGCGAGGCGTTGGTCATGGTAGCTGCCGGAGGTCACCATGGTGGCGGAGGTGCCGATCGTCGTCACAGGCGATTTGCAACAGCCGCGGATGCGCCGGATGAGCATCCCCACATCGGCTCCCTGCCTGCCGCGATAGGTGTGGAGTTCGTCAAAAACAAGAAATTGCAGGGACGCGTAAATCGAATCCCGGATCTGCTGCTCGCCATGCCGGGTGAGCAACAGTTCCAGCATCATGTAATTGGTGAGAAGAATGTCCGGCGGGTTATCGAGGATCTGCTTGCGGACCTCCGATTTGGTTTGTCCGGTGTAGGCCGCGTATCGCAGCGGAAATGGTGATCCGGTTTCGGCCTCGTAGGCATCGGCCAGTTTTTTCAACTCCTCGGCCTGGGAGTTGATGAGGGCGTTCATCGGATAGACCAGGATCGCCTGCACCCCTTTTCCAGAGCCGGAGCGGAAGAGTGAGGTGCCTTGAGTGCCTTGGTCATTCCCAGCGCCTTGCTGCCCCCTGCTAGGCGGTGCCGCCCTCGCCGCCCTGCTGCTCCGCAATGGCGATTTGATTGAAATTCCCGCCACCGCCCGGTCGCGCATGCGCACCCGTTCGAACTTCGGACAAATGGGCGAGCGGCGTTTTGCCACCGCATGAACCCACCGCCATTCATCACTCCCATCCCCACACCCCATGTTCCGTCTCATCAAAAATCATGCGTCATCCAACCGCCTGAAAAAACACCCCATGAAATCACTCCTGCTGCTGTCCGCCGCCGGTTGTTCCTTGGCGCTTAGCTCCTGCTCGGAAGCAACTCCCGAACCGCCGCCACCGCCACCAACGGTCACTGTGACTGACACCTCGCCGGTGGGCGACGGCTTGAAAGTGATCGGCTTCGCCATGCTCGGCGCGGCGGTCGTCGTGGTCCTCGGGCGCATGCTCGGCTAACCACCGCCTCTCATCCCCATGAACCCGTTGTTCTTCATCAAGGGCTTCGCGTGGCTTTCGATCATCGCCCTGTGCTGCTCGATCTTCTCCGACTTCTGGCTGCCGATGCTCATCGGTGCCATCGCGTTCACCCTGATTTACAAAGCACTTCGCTGATCCCGGAAAAACCCCCAACCCCATCATGCCACGCAACCTCTACAGCCCGCAACTCTCCGACGACGTGGTCCGCGCGCTTTACCGCGAGGGCCTGCGCCGCCGGTTGCCGATGACCCGCCTCGCCGACGATTTGCTGCGGGTCGCGCTCGTGGCTGTTCCCATCCTCGTCGCCGTTCCCAGCGTCGGCGTAGACATCGTTCCCTACCGCACCAGCTGCGATCCCGCCGCGGCCTGAGCGGATCCACCCCACCCACTAAAACCATCGAAAGGCCCGGCAATCCCGCCGGGCCTTTCCGTTTCCACCATCCCACAACTTGCCCCGGCGTAGCCTAAGCGAAGCCGGGACCAGCCCAACCAATTACCATCATGGCCATCAAACTGATCGCAAATTACTCCAAGCGCCTCGGCCTCCCCGGCTACTCGTCCCACCAGTTTTCCGTCCCTGCCGGACCACATCAGCCCCACGGCAGCGAAAGCCTACTTGGCGTGCTCGCTCAAGTTCTACTTCGAGCGGGTCGCCTGCATCCGGAAACCAACACCCGCCGCGCTCCACCTCGGCAAGGCGGTGCATGCCGCCCTGCAAGCGTTCCACCTCGCCCGCTGGCGGGGTGGCGACGATTCACCGGAAGCCATCGCCAACGCCTACGAACTCGCCTTCCTCCGCCTCGAACGCGACGAAGGCCCCGTCAACTTCGACGACGAAGCCGAACGCGAAAAATGCCGCCAGGACGCCCTGCGCGTGGTCGCTGCCTACCTCGACTCCCCGGAAGCGATGAAGGAAAAACCGCGCGCGGTCGAGGTGATGCTCAAGGAGGACATCGCCGGCCTGTCGGTCCCGTTGACGGGAGCGATGGACCTGGTCGAAGGCAACTTCACGCCGGTGGATTTCAAATCCGAGGGGAGCACACGCGCCCTCGCGGCATGGAAGGCTCGCATTACAACTCAGGCCGATCTCGTGATTCGACGCATGATTTCAGCGAGGGCGCTGAAATTCACACGCGAGGGCGCGTGTGCTACCCCCAGACCATCCGGGTGACCCGTCCGCCCGCCGACGCCCGCCGCAAACAGCGGGTCGTCGCCCTGCTGGAAACCGCCGTCGAAGGCATCGCCAGCAACCGCTACCACCCGCAACCCGGGATGCAGTGCTCGTGGTGCCAGTTCAAGAACGAGTGCCTGGCGTGGCTGCCGGGGATGACAAGTGCCGACGCTTTGCGGGCGGCGTGAATCAGAAAACCAACTCAAGCCCGCCGGGTCCGCGTGATCCGGCGGGTGCTTGGTTTTTTTAGCATGTCGGGAAAATCACCGCAGAGCATTTCACAGCGATTCCATAAGCCGCCTCATTCCCCAAAACAGATAGTTTCCACCCATCTCCCAGCTTTCCACCTTGTCTCCCGCTCCCCAGCCCATCAGCATTCCTGCAATGCGATGACCTATCCCAACCCCGAGCAACGACAGGTCCTCGACCACCTTCACGGCACCTTGCTCGTATTGGCCCCCGCCGGCACCGGCAAGACCCGCATCATGGCGGATCGCCTTGCCGCCGTCATCGCCGCCGGAATGCCGCCGGAGGTCACCCTCGGCGTCACCTTCACCAACCGCGCCGCCGAGCACATGCGCGGCGCGGTGCTGGAATCCTGCGGTCCCGCCGCCAAGCTCTGCCGCATCCAGACCTTTCACAGCCTCTGCGCCTGGATGCTCCGACTCGAATCCCGCGACCTCGGCCTGCCATCGGATTTCGTCATCTATGACGAGCAGGACAGCATCGACCTGATGCGCGAATGCCTCAAAGCCCCCGACATCAGCCCGGACTCACTCTTCCAGCAGCTCTCGCAGATGAAGTCCGACTGCACCGAGCAGGAACTCACGCTCGCCACCATCCCCGCTCTGGACATGCGCCGCCTCGCCGCTCCGGTCCGCGCCACCGTCCTCGCCTATCACCAACACCTCGCCGAGCGAAACGCCCTGGATTTCCCCGATCTCCTCTACCGCACCCGGGCCATGCTCGCCCTGCTCCCGGAAAAGCGCGCCAAGTGGTCCGCCCGCTTCCAGTGGATCCAGATGGACGAGGTCCAGGACACCCACCTCTCCGAATACGAGGTCATCCACCTGCTCGCCACCCACGCCACCGGAATCGCCTTCTTCGGCGATCTCGACCGCTTCATCGAATTCTTCCAACGCCACGACGACCCCGCCCGCCCACCGGCCGACCTCCTCGCCGAACTGACCAACCGCGCCGCCCTCGCCCGCAATCTCGACTTCCTCGCCACCGACGACGCCAGCATCCCCATCCTCACCGTCCACCAATCCAAAGGCCTCGAATTCGACACCGTCATCATCGCCGGCCTCGCCGAGGACGAGTTCCCCAGCTACTACTCAAAAAAGGACCTGAAACTCGAAGAGGAAAAACGCCTCTTCGACGTCGCCCTCACCCGCGCCAAACGCCACCTCATCCTCAGCTCCTACCAAATCAACGACTGGGGCCACGAAAAGCCGCCCAGCAGTTTCCTCACTGGCTTGATTTGATCCTGCGAAGAATTATTTTCTGTATTGTCGGGCTTCGCTTCATGTAATACAATTACCCCATGCAAACACTGGTTCTGCGCATCCCCGACGACTTGGCCAGGGAACTGGATGCCGAGGCGAAGAAGACCCATCTGACAAAATCGGAAGTCGCCCGCAGGCGGCTCATCACGGCAGGCTCGCAAAGCCGCGATGCCGCCTCCGGCTTTGATCTGATCGCGGATTTGGTCGGCACCGTTGAGGACGGTCCTACCGATATGAGTGCACGGAAAAAGGAATACCTGAAATCGACAAGTTATGGGAAATCCCGCCATCGTTGATGCTTCGTTTCTCGTCGCCCTCTGGCGGAAGAACGATCAGAACCACCCATGGGCCATCCAACAGGCGCAGCTCCAGCCACCGCCGTGGATCACCTGCGAGTCCGTTCTTTCCGAGGCCGATCACCTTCTCGCCCCCGACGGCTGCGCCACCCTCCGCGTTGCCTGCCGTCGCGGAGCTCTCCGGATTGCCCCGCTCCATGAGGACGCCTTCATCCCGGTCCTCGATCTCCTCGACAAATACGCCGATATCCCGATGAGCGTCGCCGACGCCTGTCTGGTCCGCCTCACGGAGATCCTGCCCGATCCACTCCTTCTCACCACCGACTCCGACTTCAAAATCTACCGCCGTCTCGGCCGCCGGGTGATTCCTACGCGAATGCCCTGAAATTCCGTCCACCCATATCTCTCCGCCTCTTCCTCAGCGCCATCCGCAATTCCGCGTTTCGCTTCATCCCATCCTCAAACCCCCATCGTCCCTGCTCCGCGCCCCTTCGCGACCTTTGCGCCTGCGGTTCAAAACCTTCCCATTTAACAAACATCCATCCTTGGCAACACACCGGATAACCCTTATTTTCTCGTTTTTTCACCATTGCCACGGAACTGGCCAGCTCCCGCAGATTCCCTGCGGCGAGCCGGGACTTCGTGATCCGTGAGGCACCGGACCGCGGCGATGGCCGGGTCGCAACGGATGTCTGCGGGGGCGACCGTCTCGATCACGGATTCCAAGTGCTGCCCACCGCCTACCCGGAGGGACTGAGGAGGCTCGACCACAACGCGCGCGACCTGCGCCGTTCCTACCAGGACATGTGCCTGGCCAACCGCACGGTCGTCCGCGAACTGGAAACACTCTGTTTCTGGCAAAAGCGCCTTGAGGAGGTTGACGTCTATTGGGTCGCCGCGTCGTGGGACTGCTACGGCTGGTATCAGGGCGACATTTACATCCCGGCGATCACCGGTGCCCGACTCTCCGATCTCATCCTCGGCCAGCATACCCGCCTGACCGACGTGCTGCGCCATGAATGGGCACATGCGGTGGCCGACCACTGGCCGCACCTGATCAACATCAAACGCTTCGTCAGCGCGTTCGGCGGCCCCTACGAGTCCGGAGAGGCTGTCAGGGCATACGATCCCGACCATCACCTGACGAAATACGCGGCCACCAACCCCTGCGAGGATTTTGCCGAGATGTTCCATTTCTACCTCCGCCACAAGGGCCGCCTGCCAACCCGCCTGGACAACAAACCCGCCATCGTCGCCAAATGGAAGTTTGTCCACTGGCTTGCCTGCCGGATTTCCCGCCGGCACCACACACCGCTGAAGAGAAGCTGAGAGAGTCCAGCCCGCCGTGAACAAACGTCTCCGTTCTAGCGGACTTACAATTCCAGCCACTTCCGTAGCAAGGCATCTAGTGCCACCCGGTCCTGTGGGGTGATTTGCCCGACCACCTTTCGCACCGGGCGCACCTCCACGGTGCAGATCTGCCCTTTGATTCCGCTCGGCACGTTCAAGCCGGCCTCCGCCCACTGGCTGATGAGCAAATCGACGTTTTGCAGTTGCGAAGTCACCGGGACCACCAGCAAGTCGCCCGGCCAGCTGCCGTGACCCACCACAATCGCGGGCCTCACCTTGGAACTGCTCAGATCCGTGAACGGGATTGGCAGCAAGACCACATCATCGCGTGAGCAGAACATTGTAAATGTCGTCGGCTTCGTTGTCCCAGACACCCATCAGAGACCGTTGGCCCTGATCCAGCCATTCGCGGCGCTCGGCGTCGTCCTGCCCGGTCTCCAGCGAGATTTGCACCACCGAGTTCTCGGCCAACTCCAACGGCTCAAGCGGCCGGAGTTTCCCTCCCTCATAAATGGCTCGGATGGCGACAGTCATGCATGCAGCATACCCGCCATTTCCCTTGGATCAATCCCTTTCCCACCACGCCAATACCCACACTCGACACGCCAATCTCGTGGGCAATGTTGACGAAGCGGGCGGACATTTCTTCCATACGCCCAAGCAGTCGGATTTATTCAGGGGATCTGAATTCCAAGTCCGACAGGCTCCTAGCAGCCGGAAATGTTTACACCGGCTGTCGAAAAACCTTCCACTATGAGCCATCATCCTGCCGTGAGACTGTTTTTGGTTAATTAAATTTGTCATAAAAAACACGTTATTAGGGAGTTGTATTTGCGCCAACGGATCTGGCGCGCCCTCTGCTGATGACATTTTGCCACCAGCGTTGGCAGGGGAGGCAGAGGCCCCCAAAATGAAAGACCTTCTCCAACACCAACGATTGATTAAACACCACCGATTCATGAAAAAGATTATAAAATCAGCATCATTCCTAGCAATTCTGGGCTCCTCGGCGATGTCGGCCGGGGCAGCCACGATTATTTCCTCAGACCCGGCACCTACCTACGACATTACAGGACGAGTCCGCAACGGTAACACAGGATTTGAGGCTGTGCTGTTTACGCCGGCGAATCCCTCACCCGCGGGTGTGCCGTTGAATCCTGTTGGGGCGCCGATCTGGAATACCAATGGCAATACATACGGCCAGACCTACTTCAGCTTCCAGTTGACTTACACCGCCAGCACTGGGACCGCGACGTGGGGTATCGACTTCAACCACGATGGTGATTTCGCAGACAGTCAAGAACTGGCAAATTCGACCACTGCAAGCCTTGCTGGTAAGAGCTTCGAATACGTCGACCTCTGGATGACCGGCAACAATACCTTTGGCGCGAACCTCAACGACTTCACGATCAACGGTGTCAATTTCGGCAGCTACTCCAACACCTCGACGACTGCGCTGGACCAATTGTTCGAGGATTCAACGGGTCTGTTTGGCGACATCACAGCGACCGGCAGCTTCACGTTCACCGGAAACGGCGGGTCGGAAAACCCGCGCATTTGGGTGCGGTTGGGTTCGGCCAAGGACTTGCCGCCGTCGAATGTTCCCGACGGTGGCACGACTCTCATCCTGCTCGGCGGTGCGCTGACCGGTCTGGGCGCGTTGCGCCGGAAGTTCCGTGCGTCTCCGGGGTCGGTCCCCGCAGCAAAACAAATACGCCATTGTTGATGGCGAAATGTTACACTGCTGCGAGGACTGTTCAGGCGGCCGCTTCAAATCCGTTCACCCTATCTGAAGGCACTCGCGCTGTGGCCTTGGGGCGACTGTTGGAATGGCGGCGGCCTTTTCCTGTCGGACAGCAGGTTCTGGCGGAACTCCGGGCATCATTCAGACGAATTTGCGCGTTCTCGTTCGTAGATTCCACAATCTCCCCACCGCGCAATGCCTTGAGCTGCTGCACATCCTCGAAGGCAGGGGCCGGGTCATGTGCATCGGTAACAACTACGCCCAAGCGACCGGCTTCGGATGTGACGGCAGTGGTCCCTACAGTCGTATGTGGGACGATCAGATGGGGTGGATCACGAATGCGTCGGGCCACATCCTGCTGCGCTTCGACCAGCCCGCCGACCGCGAGGCATTCCGCCGGGATCTGCTCGACCACCCCCACAAACTCCTACACCCGTTCGGAGTGAATCAATCCCTTGTGAGGGCGTGGGTGCGGTTGGAAGTCGGTCGTGCGGGGACTGTCATAACCTTGTGAGGGGATGCATTCCCGGTATTACAAGGATTGGGCGGGCATTGGCGTGCGCAGATTTTTGAAACTGTCATGCCAGCGAGTCCCTATTCAACGCCGACCTCAAAAAAAGCCGCTGACAGCGCCGACAACGTATTCAGCAGCAGCGTTTCCCCATGCAAGGTGTTGCTTGTCAGCGGGTGAGGGAAGGAGCATCAACCTTCGCCCGACTTCATATCCGCCTCCATCATCACCTGCGCGTCCAGAACTCCACGAAGATAAGCGAATTTTTCGACCGCACTGCCAAGCGCGTTGACGGGTTCACGGTGAAGATCGGCGAGCAATCTCGCGTGATCGACCTCCCTCGTATCCAACTCCTCCACCGTCAGCATCCAAGAAGGCTCCAAGAAAATCTCCGGGTCCATGATGGTGAAGGCCAGCTCCAGGATGTGCTCGGTGGATCGGGCTGCCACAGTCGCCGGCAAGCTCGGCACCTCGCGCAGGCCAAGGCGGCTCAGCGAGGCGTTGAGTAGATAGAAACCGCGGATACCTTTCATGGGGACGATCTTCCCCTGGTTCACGAAGTCGTGGAACGTGCTTCGCGCCATCGGCGGATCGAAGAAGCGACAGATTGTTTCCTGGCGGACGGCAAACTCGGGATAGCCGGTGGGAGGAACCTTGGACGACGAAGCCATGCTGAACTGTCCATATTCCCGGCTCGGGAGCCACGAATAATTTTTACTTCGAAGAGCCCAAAGTGAAGCAAAGCGGCTGCCTCTCGGATTGACCGGAATCAAGGCCCGCCAGCTGAGATCCTTAAGAAGGCTTAAATAGTTGCCAAACCCGTTGCCGAAAATGCGGCGTTTTTCCGGATTTCAGCGGTTTTCCCCGGACACCGGCGGAGAACAACCTATCAGTGATGCACTGGAAAAACCCAAAATCCTGAGGCTTTTTCCGGTTTTTAAGGGCGTGGAGCATAGGAGATTCGAACTCCTGACCTCTTCATTGCGAAGGATTTTATTTTTTGAATCATGTTGTTGGTGCTAGGTGATTTATGAATTTCATAGAAATAAAATCTATTGAAGTTGCCCAAAAAGTTGCCAGCTTTTGAAATGGCTCGGCAAGAAAAAGCTCAGTATTTCAAAATCAGCGAATATACGAACGCGAACGGGACCACCTCTTGGCGGGTGGCCGGTTACATGCCTGACGGAACGCGAATCAGGCAGAATTTCAAAGAAAAGGCGAAGGCATTAAGAACCCTTGGGGACTTGGAGTTGGAGGTCGAGGGCAAGCCCGATCCCCGGAAGTCCATACGAACACTCTTCACCCCCGAGGAACTGGCTGACGCCGAAGTGGCTGCCCAACAGATCAAGGGACAGAGTCTAGCAAAGCTGGTAGGTCATTATCTCAACCTTCAGGACAGGGTGCGAGAAAAGGGCTGCGAACTTGATGAGGCCGTCGCATTCTTCGAATCCCGCTACCGGAAAGAGTCCAAGGCGATCACGATACTGAACGCCAAGGCCGACTTCTTGAGCAGTCGGCATGAGATTGCTGCGGCCACACTGGCAAACTACGAAATCGGCCTTGGCCTTCTTCTGAAGCCGGATCCCAATAAAATGGTGCATGCATTCGCCATCGCGGATCTCGAAAAACTCCTAAAAAAATACAAGAAGATCGCCTCACAGCGGACCTTTAGAACGATCTTTTCCACGTTCTTCGCGTGGGCCGTTCGTCACCATTATTGCCTCGAAAACCCGTGCAAGCGCTTCGACAAACTGCCCAAGGACATGAGCCAGATCGCGGCGCTGTCGCTGGAGGAGTCCAAACGCCTGCTCTACACCGCGACCCAGTTGCAGGACGGTGCGGCAGCCGCCTGTGTCGCCATCGGCATCTTCGCCGGGCTGCGGCCAAGTGAGATCAGGGAACTCAAGCCGGAGGACGTCCTCAAGGACAAGATTCGCGTCTCTGGCGGCAAGCTGCGCCGCAAGATCAAACGCTCCGTGCCGATTTCCCCGGTGCTGACCGAGTGGTTGCAGAAGTATCCGTTCCAGGGTTTGCCCAAGGGATGGGCTTACAAAATGAAGGCGCTCAAAAAAGCTGCCAAGGCTAGGAAGTGGGTTCCGGACATCATTCGCCACACGTCCATCACCTTCCAGACCGAGCGCGACAAGAACGAGGCCCTCACCGCCTACAACTGCGGCACCTCCGTTCAGATGATGAACCGCCACTACCGGGACAACATCGACGATGATAAAACCGTCGCCGAATTCTGGAACCTGACACCGGCCAAACTGCGGGCCAAGCCGCCCGAGGTGGACCTGAAAATCAAGCGCCGGGTGGACTGGCCGGACAAGAAGACGCTGGCGAAGCTGGTGTGGCAGAAGCCGTTGATTCACGCCGCCCGAGACATCGGCGTCAGCGACGTGGCGCTCAAAAAGCGCTGCGTGAAGCTCGGCATCGCGCTGCCGCGCC
>JBIPMR010000659.1:0-3175 GCA_044369025.1 Luteolibacter sp. | reverse complement strand
TCCATACCGCCGAAGGGTGGATTGGTGGCGATGACGTCCACGCGCTCCTTCGGTCCCCAATCGCGCAGGGGGCGGGCCAGGGTATTGCCGTGGCGGACATTGGAGGGGACGTCGATGCCGTGGAGCAGGAGATTGGTGATGCAGAGGATGTGCGGGAGGTGCTTTTTCTCGATGCCGGAGAAGCATTCCTGGATGGTGTGCTCGTCCACCTCGAACTTCGCCTGTTTCCGCAGGTAGCGGATGAGGCAGGTGATGAAGCCGCCGGTGCCGGTGGCGGGGTCGAAGAAGGATTCGCCGAGGCGCGGGTCGAGCCGATCGATGATGAACTCGGTGACGGCACGCGGGGTGTAGAACTCGCCGGCATTTCCCGCGGACTGGAGGTCCTTGAGCATCTTTTCGTAGATGTCGCCGAACATGTGGCGGTCATCGGTGGCATTGAAGTCGATGACGTTGATCTTGTTGACGACCTGCCGCATGAGCGTGCCGTTCTTCATGTAGTTGTTCGCGTCATCGAAGGCGGCGCGGATGAGCGCAGAAATCTTGTCCCCGCCACCGGTGAGGGTCTGGAGCTTGGGCAGCAGGGTGTTGTTGACGAACTGGAGCAGGGCGTCGCCGGTGATGCCTTCCTCGTCAGCGGCCCAGGTGGACCAGCGGAGCTCCTCGGGAATCGGCGATTTGTAGTTGTCGCGGAGGAGATCGAGCTCCTTTTCGCGGTCGTCGAAGATTTTGAGGAAGAACATCCAGCCGAGCTGTTCAAGGCGCTGGGCATCCCCGTAGGTGCCGGCGTCCTTGCGCATGATGTCTTGGATGGATTTGACGATGTTGGAGACGTTGGACATGGGGAAACTGGATTGGGTGGGAGAGTGGGTCGGTGGAGGCTTTGCGGCTGGCCTCAGGCGGCTTGCTGGTAGAGGGCGACCTCGAGATCGCGGATGGCGGAGAGATAGGTTTTCTTGTCGCCGAAGAGCTTGATGATTTCCATGGGGGTGCCGAAGGCGGTGAGGGGGTCGACCTTCAGGATGTCCATGGACTCCACGCTGGTGATGCCGCTATCGGCGTATTTCTCCAGCAGGGCATCGAGCACGGCGCGGACCTGATCACCGTATTTGGCGAAGACGTTGCGCTTCTTCACCTTTTCGGCGCGTTCATGGCGGGTGAGCGGCGTCTGATCGTAGGCCACATGGCAGATGAGGTCGAAGGCGTCGTAGCCACGGCCGACTTGCTCGGCGAGTTCGTCAAGGAAGACGCCTTTTTCCGCAAGCTCTTCGAGGATGACCTGTTTGCGGTCGGCATCGTTCCAGCCAGAAAGGAAGGCATCGAGTGAGGCATATTCCTTGAGGACGGCCTTGCGGGTGTAGTCGCGCAGGGACTCGGTGATGAGCTTGCCATTGGCATCGAGATACTGGACGCGCTCGGTGGCGACGCGGACCTCCACGTTTTCGACGTAGTATTTCGTGGGTGGGCCGCCGCATGTCTCGCCGCCCACGGTGTAAGGCGTGATGTCGTCATGCAGCGTGATTCCGTCGTCTTCTTCCTCGGTGCCAACGGTTGAGTCATCCGGAGGGATGACGGGCTCGTTTTCCTTGGGTTCGTAAATCTGGACTGGATCGCCGTCGAAGTCGGGATCAGCGAAGAGCGCGGTGGCCTGACGGAAATCCATGATGGTGAAGTAGAGCTTCCCGTAGTCTTCATTGATGCGGGTGCCACGGCCGATGATCTGCTTGAACTCGGTCATGGAGGCGATGCGGCGGTCCAGGACGATGAGCTTGCAAGTCTGGGCGTCCACGCCGGTGCTCATGAGACGTGAGGTGACGGCGATGACCGGGTAGGTCGATTCCGGGTCGATGAAATTGTCGAGCTGGGCTTTTCCCTCATCATTGTCGCCGGTGATGCGCATGACGTAGCGGGGATTGGCGGCGGCAAGGTCGGCATTGGCGTTGACCAGAGCTTGGCGCATGCGCTCGGCGTGGTCGATATTCTCACAGAAGACGATGGTCTTGGAAAAGCGGTCGGTGGCCTTGAGGAACTCGGTGATCTTGGCGGCGACGACGGCGGTGCGTTTTTCCAGGATGAGGTTCCGGTCGAAGTCCCGGACGTTGTATTCCCGGTCTTCAATGAGCTGACCATGCTTGTCCTTCTGCCCGTCCTCGGGACGCCATCCGTCGAGGTCCTTGTCGAGCCCAATGCGGACGACCTTGTAAGGAGCAAGGAAGCCATCGGAGATGCCTTGTTTCAGGGAGTAAGTGTAAATGGGCTCGCCGAAATACTCGATATTGGAGACCTCCTTCGTTTCCTTGGGCGTGGCGGTGAGGCCGATCTGGGTGGCGGAGGAGAAGTAATCGAGGACTTTTCGCCAGGCGGCGTCATCGGCAGCGCTGCCGCGATGGCACTCGTCCACGATGATGAGGTCGAAGAAATCGGGGGAGAACTGCTTGTAGATGTTCTGGTCCTCGTCGGTGCCCGTGACTGCCTGGTAGAGGCAGAGGTAGATCTCGAAGGACTTGTCCACCGTGCGGTTGGTGATCTTGGTCATCGCCTTGCCGAAGGGCTTGAAGTCATTGGTCTTTGTCTGATCGGCGAGGATATTCCGATCCACGAGGAAGAGGATGCGCTTTTTCGCGCCCGATTTCCACAGCCGCCAGATGATCTGGAACGCGGTGTAGGTCTTGCCGGTGCCGGTGGCCATCACCAGCAGGATGCGATCTTCACCACGAGCAATGGCCTCCACGGTGCGGTTGATGGCGATGATCTGGTAGTAGCGTGGGAGTTTCCCGGATCCGTCGTCGTAATAATCCTGAACGACGACCCACTCTTGGTCATCGGTGAAACCTTTCGCCGCGCGGTAGCGGTTCCAGAGTTCTTCCGCGCTGGGGAACTGGTCGAGGGGGATCTCGCGGGTGACATTACCGCTGGTGGCGGTGCGATCGTGCTCGAGGAATGAGTCTCCGTTGGAGCTGTAAGCGTAGGGGATGTCGAGTATCTCAGCGTATTCGAGAGCCTGCTGCATCCCGGCACCGACGGAGTGGTTGTTGTCCTTCGCTTCGACCACGCCCAGAGGGAGGTTCGGGCGGTAGACGAGGATGTAATCGGCTTTCTTGGCCACCCCCCGCTTGACGGTCTTCCCTCGGACGAGGACCCGCCCCTTGGTGAAAAAGACTTCCTCACGGATCTGGGT
>JBIPMR010000535.1:0-3675 GCA_044369025.1 Luteolibacter sp. | reverse complement strand
CGTGACGATCTTGTCACAAACGGCGGGTCTGAAGCCTTGGAAGGTTACCAGCTGAGGCGGAAACCGGTGGTCCATGCGAAGCCATCGAATTCACCGCCATCGTCCGCACCGTCTTGCATCGAGACGTATTGCAGACCGGACTGGACCTTGAGTTTGTTGCCGTAAATGTAGTAGTTCAGGCCGAGGTAAGCTTCCTGGTATTGGTCCCCCTTGGTGCCGAGCAACGGCTCCGACTCGTAGCGGGCGAAGCGCACGCCATTTTCGTCATCACTCTCGATGAACGAGTAGCGGAAGACGGCCTGGAGCTTGTCGGTGAGATTGTAGTAGGGCATCAAGGTCAGGCCCCAGATGTCCGATTGGCTGAGAAATCCGTCGCCGGCGGCAAGGTCGCTGCGGAAGCCGAACGCGTCTTTTTCATAACGGAAATTCAGCGAAACGATGTTCTGGAACGACCGGTTGGTGAACAGCGTGGGGTCGGACGGCGTTTCCTCGTTGAACACATAGTCGAGCGCCAGGGTCGCCTCGTCGGCACCCATCATCGCGGAAAAGTCGTAACCGACCGTCGCCAGCCAGGAGGTGCCGCCGTCGAAGTTTCCGAACTCGCCGTCTTCTTCACCCTGGGAGAACACGCCCGCGTTGTAGCTCCACTTCCCGACTTGTCCGCCAACCGTGACCCCCGGGATGTATTCGTTGGTAAACCAGAGGTTGTTGCTCAGATTGTTGCGGTCGATCGTGAGCAGTTCCTTGGACGAAGTCGAACCATCGAGGGTGAACGCCATGCCTTGTTTGCCGACCTTGATGCCGAACGCGTCGGAATGATCCCAACCGATGTAAGCATCCGTGATCCGCTGATAGAAAGGATCCTCATCGGGATCGAAATCCGCCTCGATGTGGGCGGTGAAATCCTGGAACAAGGTGGCCTTGAAGCCCGCCCGCAACCGGCGGGTGTTGAGGTCCTCGTAATCGAGATCATTTTCATTCACGCCCGCCACCGCGGATCCTTCGCCGTCGATCAATGCGTAATCGACTTGGGCGCGGCCGGTGAAAGCGAGTTTCTGAAGGTAAGGATTCGAGGAATCCTTATACAGCACGACGGCGTCAAACAGGGATTTGAAAGCATCCGGGGAGCTGGCTGCCTCTTCGGCCCGGGTGACGGCAGCGAGGCAGAGTGACGACATCGTCACAGATGCCACGATTCGGGTTTTCTTGTACATGTTCCTCATGATGAGTGATTTGTAGGATATGGCGCATCCCTTGGCGGATGCGATGTGAAGAAATTGTCACAATCCGCCGGTCCAACTAGGACACTTATGTGACAAAAATGTCACGTTTCGTCACAATCGGAGATTCCTCACCTTGCGGAAATCATCCACCGCACGCGCGGCGCAGGGCGAGTTGCGCTTTGTGGTATTCGGTGACGAGTTCGAACCAGGCAAGGCGGGCGAAACTGAGGTCTTCTTCGGAGCGCAATGTTTCGAGCACACCTCCGACCCCGGTGCTGCCGCGGTCAAGCGAGAGTTGGTAGGATTTTTCGGTGGCCTCCAGCAGCTTGCCGACAATGACGAGGCGGGCGTCCACGGAGCGGACGCGGGCCATGGCTTCGAGCACTTCGCAGGTGATGCGCGGGCGGGCTTTTTCCAACAAAATATCCTCGGACGCCTCTGCGGCGCGGGCGCTTGCGGTCCGGGCGTGGTCAAAGAGCCCGCCCGGGCCGATGCGCCAGCCGACGCCGAGCATGAACTCGGAGCTGTCGTCGAAACTTCCGCTGTTGCCGTTTTTTCCGCCGCCAAGGCCGCCGGTGGTGGCGCGCAGCGAAAGGTCCGGGATGAGCGGGGCTTTGGTGGTGGCTTCGGTGTCGGCGCGGGCGGCTTCCAACAAGGCCTCGCGGCTGCGGAGTTCGGGGCACTTGTCGAGCGCGCGGCGGACTTGCCCGCCAAGCACGGCGGACGGCGCGACGTATTCGAGCGCCTTGCGGGTGGCCAATTCGTGGCGCAGCGCCTGGGCCTGGGCGCGGTATTGGTCGGCTTCGAAGGCCACACCGGCGGCGACGGCGGCAGTGACCTGCGTTTCGTAATCGGCGGCGAGGGTTTTGGATTCTTCGCCCACTTCCAGCGCGGCCTGGGCGCGGAGGAGGTCGAAAAACCCGGCGCCCACCTCGGCGGGCAGGTTCTGGCGGACCGATTGCCGTCCGCGTTCGGCAGGTCCACCTCGGCGGTGAGGCTGGCGTTGTTCGAAGCGAGACTGCGGCCGTGGCGCGAGACCTTGGCTTCGATCGGCGGCGAGATGGCCGAGAGCAGGACGCGGGCGAGCGTGCCGGACTTGATGAATGCCGCCTCCTGTTCCGGCACCTTGGCCCGCAGCACGGATAGATCGCAGACCGTCACCGTGGCTCCCTCGCTGGTGGTCCCGCCGGCGGGGATGTAGGCCCCGGGATCGGCGGGGCGCGCGGTGATCATGCCATCGAACGGCGATGGATTGCAGATAACCGCCGACCTTGGCGTGGAGGATGGTTTGCTGGTTCGCTTGCAAGCGCGAGGGCACGGTGACCCAGCGGTGGATGGCCGCCTTCGCGGGCGAGGCGACCGGCACGGTGGCCGCCGCGCAGGGCAGGCCTAATAGAAATAGGAGTGGCAGTGTGCGCATGGTGAAATCAGTGGCTGGCGGGTGAGTGGAGCTCGCTGTCCGGATCATCGGGATCAAGCGAAACGGAGCGGGTGCGCTTGCCGGCGAGGATGGCGAAGAAGGCGGGAAGGATGAAAAGCGTGGCGATGGTGACCATTCTCAACCTGCCTGCACCACGCGGTCGGTGACCGTGGGGATCCCCAACGGCCGCTTTTCCGCGCTGCCCGGTTTTTCAATCCACACCCGTTTGACCGGCTTGGGTTGATAGGTGCCCTTGCTGAGGTGCTCTCTAACGGCGAGCCGCCGGCTTTGGCTGTTTTGTTCAAAGCGCCCTATCGTGATGCCGTCCACGCCACAGGCCCCGGCGTTTTTGCACACCTTTTCCCATGCCAGTTGAAGGGTTCTTTCCGTGCTGACCTTGTCGATCAGGCTGAACCACTTGTTTCCTTTCAACCCCCTTGCGAGGGCCGCAAGCATCGGCTTGGTCCACACTCCGCGTTCAGCCTTGTGGCGTTGCCACAGGTCCTCTTCCGCTTGTTTATCCCCCGGACTATCGACCGGGGGAACTGCCGCGGATGGTTCTTCGCGATTCATGGTTTCTGCCTTTCCACTTTCCTGCCGCCCCTCGCTCCACGGGAATTACCCCGCTTCATCACTACTATGGCGGCTCTGACTTCTGCCCGGCTCCGCTCGCGCGGATTCCTGCCCGGACAGATTTGATTCGCGATCGCTCACCCCTCGCGGGGCCACCCTCCGGGTGCTCTATGTCCGCTGCGCTCCCATTCGACGCGTCCACATGATACCTTCCCTGCGTTCTCACCCCAACCATCCCCAACAACCCGCTTCTCCCCCGTTAACGAGGGATGTGGGAGGAAACGCTTGCCGCTCATGCGGCAGGTTTCGCCAATCGCTCGCAGGCTCGCCGTTGTTGCAAACCGAATCGGGTTCACTTTCGTTTGGGACCGCAGGTCCGCCTCGGGCTGCTCCCCACCCCGTCTCACGACGACGCAGTTGCCTCCGGCTGCTCTCCCGTTGCTCGTCTCGGGATGACTC
>JBIPMR010000534.1:0-3678 GCA_044369025.1 Luteolibacter sp. | reverse complement strand
CGGCGTCGCCGAAGTGCTCAAAGGCGCGCTGCTCGCCGACTACTGGGACGTCGAACTGATGGCCCGCCACATCAACGATCTCCTCACCGACGACGAACTCCGCGCGCGCGTCGTCGGGCAGGCCCGGCTCGACATCGCCGCATCCACCTGGGACGCCGCCGCCGCCAAGGTGCTCACCATCTATCAAGAGCTGACCAGCTAGCTTTTCAAAACCCCATTCCCTCCCAACCCATGCCCGACGTTTGCCTTTACTTCCAGGTTCATCAACCGAACCGCCTGCTGCCTTACGATTTTTTCCGGATCGGCGAGAACGCCACCCACGAGGACGACGCGATGAACGCCGCCATCCTCGATAAGGTCGCGGAAAAATGCTATCTGCCCGCGAACCGCATGTTCCAGCAGCTCATCGAAGAAAACCACGGCCGCTTCCGCATGGCCATGTCCATCAGCGGCACCTTGATCGAACAACTGCAACGCCATCGCCCCGACGTGCTCGAGTCCTTCCAGGAACTCGTCGCCTCCGGCGGCGTCGAACTGTTAGCCGAGACCTATTACCACTCGCTGGCCTTCGTCCATTCCAACAAGGAATTCGACCGCCAGGTGGACAAGCACCTCCAGCTCCTCGAAGAAGTCTTCTCCGTCCGGCCCCGCGTTTTCCGCAACACCGAACTGATCTACAACGACGCCATCGCCGCGAAAGCCGAAACCATGGGCTTCGACGGAGTCATCGCCGAGGGCGTCGAATGGAACCTCAACGGCGATTCGCCCAACTTCCTCTACCGCGCCCCGCAAACCGCCCGCATCAAGACCCTGCTGCGCAACAGCCGCCTATCAGACGATCTGAGCTTCCGTTTCTCCGATCCCAACTGGAGCGAATACCCGCTCACCCCGGAAAAATTCGCCGGCTGGCTCGCCGAGTCCGACGGCGATGTGGTGAACCTGTTCATGGACTACGAAAACATCGGCGAGCACCAATGGGAGGACACCGGCATCTTTGACTTCTGGAAAGCCATGCCCGAAGCCGTCGACGACGCCGGCCTGCAATGGGTCACCCCGTCCGAGGGCGTCGATCTCTACCGCGCCTCGCGCGAATACAGCAGCCATTACCTCAGCTCGTGGGCCGACACCGAGCGCGACCTCACCGCCTGGATGGGCAACGTCATGCAGCAGGAAGCCATCGCCAAGGTCCACCGCCTCGAGCATGAAATCCTCGCCGTCAACGACCCCGAACTCACCCACACCTGGGCGAAAATGCAGACCTCGGATCACTTCTACTGGATGTCCACCAAAGGCGGCACCGATGGCAGCGTGCACAGCTATTTCACGCCCTACCCCAGCCCCTACGACGCCTACATCTATTTCATGAACGTGCTCGCCGACCTCCAAATCCGCCTCCGCCGCGCCCAGGAGAGCAAAGCAGGGACTTCCTAGGCGATCCGCGATCAAGCCGGTGGAAACGAGCGGAACGACGACTTTGTTCGACGCCCTCGGCGGATTCAGTTACGGATACCTCTATCTATTCACCGGGCAGAATCGGAACGCGGCACCGTTCTATTTGCATGCCTCCTCCGGAACGGGCACGAACTTCCCCATCGGAGTGCCGGTCTATCGCCACTCTGCGCCCGGGCTCATGACGATCGGCATGTCACTTTACGACGCACTGGGGAAGGAAACTATATCTCCAACAATTTCCCCCGACCCGGACCGGAGCAGTTCACCGTGGTGAACACCGGTGCCTTGGATAACGTTTCGTCCGCCGCCGATCTGAACATCACCCTCGACCTGGCCGATGACTTGAGCGGCATCCGGTATATCTTCATCGCACACTTGGATGGGGTGCTGCTGCTTGACGTCAATGCCAGCCTTGCGCAGGCGGTGCACCAGCGCGTTCTCATACACTTTCTCCAAGTGGCCATGACCATGATACACGTGAATGGCATAGGCAGTCTCACGGACGATATCGCACAGTTCGTTGATGGTTTTCATGGTGTTTGGTGGTTTTGATTCGCCGGCTTTCCACCTGCCGGCGAGAAGCATCGGTTTACGGGATTGCAACTCCGGCGATCCGCATCACTCTCACCCCCATGAATCTGACCCGGCTCTTCATGGGTGTCATCACCGGCCTCCCCGCCGTGGCGGACGCCGCCGAGTTCCTTCTTGCGAAGGAACGCCCCCCAATCCAGTCGCGGGCGATCCAGGAAGCCAGCGGTCTCGCCGTTTCCCCGAAGGACAGCCGATTCCTCTGGGCCGTCAACGATTCCGGCGGCACCGCCGATCTCCACCTCTTCGACACCGACGGCACCGAGCGCGGCCAAGTCAAGGTCACCGACGCCAACAACCTCGACTGGGAAGACCTCGCCTCATTCACCCTCGACGGGAAATCCTGGCTGCTCATCGCCGACACCGGCGACAACCTCGCCATCCGCAAAACCGTCACCCTCCACATCATCGGCGAACCCAAACTCCCCGCCGACGGCCGCAATCTGGCAGACCATGCGGCCGCCGGCTGGCGCATCGATTTCAGCTACGAAGCTGGCCCCCGGGACTGCGAGTCCGTCGCCGTCGATCCCGTCAGGGAAAAAATCATTCTTGTGAGCAAACGCACCCAGCCCCCCGAAGTCTACGAACTGCCGCTACGCGCCTCCAAAAATCCCGGCCCCGTCGTCGCCACCAAAATCGGCAGTCTCCGCACCGACTCCCCTGCCGGCAACCTGATCCCCTTGGCCAACCAACCCGTCGCGATGGACATCAGCGCCGACGGTTCGCTCGCCGCCATCGCCACCTATTACGGGGTTTTCCTTTTCCCCCGGCAGCCTGCGGAATCCTGGACCGAAGCCTTCGCGAAACAGCCGAAACCACTCGCCCCCCACGGCCTCGCCCAAGCCGAGTCCCTGGCGATTTCCAAGGATGGCAAAACCCTCTTCGTCGTCTCCGAAGGCAGGAATTCGCCGATCGTGCGCTATCAAACCGCTCGCTGATTGCCGCCGCCAAGATGTCCCACAGCCGCGGGTTGGATGCTTGTAGCGGCGCCTCGATCAGCCTCGTGCCCATGACCATGCGCGAAGCTTCTTCATTGGCTTTCCCCTTCACCGGATGGCGCCCCGTCGAGCGCCCCTATCGATTCCGCCATATCCATCCAGCCCATCCACATCCCGCCTCGACATCCGCATCCACCCTGCTGGATCTTGCCGATCAATGATCACTGGCGAAATCAAATCCAAAGTCGACCGCATCTGGGCAAGCGGCTCGTCGAGGACCAGAACCTCGATGCCGTCATCTCCATGCCCTCCGGCGTCTTCAAGCCCTACGCCGGGGTTTCCACCGCCATCCTCTTCTTCACCAAGACCAACTCCGGCGGCACCGACCAGGTCTGGTTCTACGACATGAAACAGGACGGCTTCTCGCTCGACGACAAGCGCACCCCGCAGCCCGACAAATCCGACTTGCCCGATATCCTCAAGCGCTGGAAAAACCTCGCCAAAGAGAAATCCCGCGCCCGCACCGACTCCAGCTTCCTCGTGCCCAAGGCCGAGATTGTCGCCAACGGCTCCGACCTCTCGCTCAACCGCTACAACACTCCCCCTCCAACAAAAATTCGCCGCCATCGTCGAATCCGTCGAGCGCCAGAAGGCCGCGCAGCGCGCCCACCTCGCCGAACTGGACGCCCTCTTCGCCGCC
>JBIPMR010000533.1:0-3683 GCA_044369025.1 Luteolibacter sp. | reverse complement strand
CCTGTCTCTGCGACGACCATGCCGCCTTGGATCTTCACCGCAGGCGTTCCGCAAATCGTCTGCCCCTCCTATACCTACGGCTACTATCTGGATCCTGAATTTAAAATCTACTTTGAAGAAATGGTGCAGGCGCTTGGAAAGCATCTGCGCGAGGACGTTCCGGCTCATCTGGCAAATATCGTCTCTTTCGTTCGCGTGGACACCGGCACCACGGGCGACGAAGAACCGTATGAAAACACGGACGTTAGCTTCGTTCCGGCGCAGTATCAAATTAGCGCCGAGGAATGGCGGAATTACAGGCTGTGGGCTTTCAGTGTTTATGACCAGGCCTTTCAGCATGGCGCGGGATCTCAAATCCCGCTGCTCTTTCAGAATATCGAGGTGCCTGCTTATCAGATCGAGCAGGACTGGGTGATGGCCAATGTCACGTCCGGATTCGGTGCGAAGTATGGCGGACAGGTTCGCGGGCACCATTTGTCGGAATCCAGAAACGTGCCGGACTCGTTCAAGGCGCTTTCCATGGATACACCCTTCAGGTTTTTCTCCGTCAACGAGATGGATCAGACTTGGGAAAAACCCTATTTCCAGCTCAATCTCAAATTGGGCATGTACTGGAGCGCGGTGGAACAACTCAACGCCGGGATGACGATATGGGATTGGAGCGGTTCGGTGATGGAGGGCGCGGCGGCCAATGACATTGTCTCCAGTGCCGAGTTTTTCAATACGTGGGCGGCGGAACTCGACCCGCCAACGGCCCGCGGCGGATTCTGCATCTTCCACGAAGGACTCGCTTCGGACGATACAACCAAGTTTCCGATCGCAACCTATGGATCGCCGGCAAGACAAAGCAATACCGCCCGCTATACGGCAATCTGCGCGGCCTATGCCAGTCAAGGGGCCAGGATGGACGACCTGAACGCGGCCACCTTGGGACAGGTGGCGCAACGCAGGGACCAGATTGGATTCAACGATTCCGGTTGGGGGATTTGGCCCGGGAACTATGAACGGTTTGTGACTCAGATGGACCCGGACTCCACCAGCAAGGGACTCTGGCGCGTCAACGGAACCTTGACGACCAATTCGCATCCGTATGACCGCTTCGCGCGCCGTTTCGACAGTGCTTCCGGCAGGAACACGATGGTTTTCGACATCAATGACAACCTGCTGCCTGCAGTTGGCCAGCGGGTGCGGCTTTCGGTGGACTATCTGGACCGAGGCACCGGCCAGTTCGCGATGCGTTACGATGCCGTGGGCAACAGCCAGAAAACCGCGTTCACGGTCACGAAGACCAACACCAATACCTGGCAGACCGCATCGGTGGTGGTCACGGATTGGGCCTTTGGAAACCGTGGGCCTAACGGATCCGACCTCACCCTTATCAATTTGGATTCAGATGATGATATTTTCCACAAGTTGGAAGTGATCAAGCTCGCCAATGTTCAAATCGGCAGCGTCGGCATGGGTACGGTCAGCGGTCGCACGGATGCCACGATCTACTCGCCGGTTATCGGTGACGACTTCGCCGAGAGCCAGCGCTTGGAATTGACCGTCGCTCCTGCCCCGGGATGGGAATTCACCGGATGGAGCGGCGAGTTGACCGGCACCAACACGCGCCCGTTTCTCTTCCCAACCAGAGACTCCCGGGTCACGGCCACCTTTGCTCAGGTTTCGGTCTCTTCTTCGGTAGATCATTTCAACTCCGCCAACTGGACGGGCGGCAGCGGTTGGAGTGGTGCCTGGACGACCACCGGTGAGGCAACAACGCCCGGCACCATCGCACAACTCAACGGCGGGAGCGGCATCTCACAAATCACCCGGACCCTCGCCGCGCCGTTGAGCGCCGCGACCCTGTCCTTTGGCTATGACCTGGATCGAATCGGTGGCAGTGATGTCGCCACGGCCGAGGTGTTCAACGGTGGCTGGCAGACGGTATGGACCGAGATCTCCAGGGGAACGGATGTCGATGGCAGCACCGACATCCTGACATCCGGAAACATCAGTCTCAGCGGAACGATTACCCAAGTCCGCTTCACCTTGAACGGCAACGGGGTGGGAGACACTTTCCTCATCGACAATGTGTCGATCACCGGGACGCCCAACGTTCCCACTAGCAGCGCGCCTCTCTTCAGCAGCGATCCGATCGGCAAGGCCGCCGCCCCGGTCGACGGGATCTACTCGGGAACCCTCTCGGGAAATGCCGGCGATCCGAACGGCAATCTGCTGACCTTCTCCAAGCTTGCCGGAGGACCGGCCTGGCTCGGCATCGATGCTAACGGAACACTCTCCGGAACACCTCTACTGGGCGACCTGGGACTCAATCGATGGACGGTGCAGGTCAGCAGCTCCGGTGGCACGGACACGGCGCTCCTGCTGATCGAAGTCATCGCGCCCGGCCCCAACCCGCCCGCGGGACTGAGCTATTCCAGCCCTCCCGTTTACACCAAGGGCACGGCGATCGCGAATCTTTCCCCGGCCAGCGGTGGCGGCGGCGTGATGAGGTATACGGCCACGCCCAAACTGCCAAACGGCATGAGGCTGAACAACACCACCGGCGTCATCAGCGGCACACCTGTGGAGGTGAAAGCAGCGGCTGCCTACACCATCACGGCCACCAACGCCGACGGCTCCGTCACCACCTCAATCAACGTCATGGTCAACGATATCGCCCCCTCAGCGCTGACCTATACCCCAAGCTCGGCCATATACACCAAAGGCCAGACCATCACTCCCAACACTCCCACCAACAGTGGTGGCACCGTGGTTTCCTATGTGGTCTCTCCCCCATTGCCGGCCGGGCTGCTGCTAGACGCCACCACGGGCGTCATCAGCGGCGCACCCTCGGTGGCGGGCCAGACGGCTACCACTCACACCGTCACCGCCACCAACACCGGCGGTTCGACGGCTACCACCCTGAGCATCCTGGTCGAAGAAGTCATCACCAACTCCACGTCGATCACAATCAATGACAATGCAGCAGCCTCGCCCTACCCATCCGCGATCGTTGTTTCGCCGACTGACGGAACAATCACCAAGGTCACGGCCGCAATTCATGGCCTCACTCATGCACGGCAAAACGATTTGGACATCCTGCTGGTCGGCCCATCCGGGCAGAAAGTGTTGCTGATGTCGGATGTTGGTGGAAGTGCTTCTGTAGCGAATGTGAATCTAACCTTCGATGATGCGGCCGCGACTTCCCTGACGGCCGATGCGGTTTCCATTCCTACCGGAACCTACAAACCCAGTAACAGCGGGACAAACCCCGACCCCTTCTCGGCACCGGCCCCCGCTGCGCCGCATGACTTAACCTTGTCGGTTTTCAACGGAACGAATCCCACGGGCACTTGGCGCCTCTACGTGATGGATGACCGGTCAAACAACACCGGCAGCATCAGCGGAGGATGGAGACTGTCACTGGAGATCACCGCGCCACCCGCCGCCCCCGCCTCACTCAGTTACTCCAGCAATCCCGCCATCTACACCAAGGGTACGGCGATCACCGCCAACACTCCAACCAGCAGTGGTGGAGCCGTGGTTTCGTATGCGGTCTCACCCGCGCTGCCAGCCGGCCTCACGCTGAACACCTCCACCGGTATCATCAGCGGCACGCCGACGAACCTTGCCACTGCCGCCGACTACACCGTCACCGCCAGCAACACCGGCGGCTCCACCACCGCCTCGGTGGG
>JBIPMR010000532.1:0-3685 GCA_044369025.1 Luteolibacter sp. | reverse complement strand
GGTCTTGGCGCCGTCGGCCAGGGTGACGGCAGTCGGCCGCGCCCAGACGTTGGTGACGGCCGGTTCCAGCGGCCGGATCACGGTGGCGAAGAACTGGTTGGTGACGCCGGCGTAAACCACGCTGGCGGTGCTGCCGCTGGTTTGGCTGGGCTTGGCGGAACCGAACATGCCGCCTTGGAAACTGGCGGCGTCCTTGAAATGCATGGTGCCGTCTTCATACCAGAAGAAGCCGGTCTGCTGGGAGACCTCCGCCTGATAGGTCGGGGCGGCCTCGCCGATGAAGATGCTCCATTGGTTGAGGTTGACGGCGCTGGCCGTGGTGTTTTCGAGCTGGAGGTCGTAATTGAGCAGGTATTCGGCGCCGGCTTCATCGCCTTGGTTGAGGGTGAAGGTTTTTTTGGCGATGAGCCCCGAGGGAAGCTTGGCGATGTAAACCGCCGATTTGCCGGGGATGGAATCGTCGGCTTTGTAGGCGTAGGGGATGTTTTCGAGAACCTCGGCCGTGCTGGTGAGTCCGCCGATCGGGCCGGTGCCGAAGCGGTTGGCGCGGACCCGGGTGGTTTTGCTGCCGACTTCGAATTCGTCTTTGAAATCCGCGTATTTCACGCCGCCGCCGATATTGGTCAGGGTGAAGGCGATCTTGTCATTTTCCAGCACGACGAATTCCTCCTCGGTCGGCGGGGGAGGCGGCTCGACGGTGAGTTCCGCCGTGGTGACCGCCGCCGGGTCCTTGCCGGGCTCGACCGCCGGTTGCAGGGCCTGCTCGCGGCGGAGCTTTTCGGCCTGAGCCTGTTGGTTCTTGCTGGAATAGTAGAGATTGACGGCCAGCAGCGAGCCGCAGATGGCGAGGATGACCCAAGTTTTTCGATCGTACATGGAAGCGTGTGGAAAGTGCTAGTGGTGGGGTGTGTCGTCGGGACGGGAGCCGGAATCTTTTTCCGCGGTCGCATTGCGGGCTGACGGGACGGGGTCATAACCGCTGCCCCCCCATGGATGACAGCGGAAAATCCGGCAAATTCCATACCACGAGCCGCGGAACGGTCCGTGCAGCTCGACGGCTTGCAGGAAGTAGTGCGAGCAGCTCGGCGAATAGCGGCAGCCGAAACCCGGACCGGCGGTGACTTTGAGCATCGGATTGAGGATCCGCTGGTAAAACCGGATCAACATGCGAATCAAAAAGGTGAGGAATCGCGAGATCACGAGGGATTTTCCGGGCGGGGAAGCAAACCGAGACGGCGGGCCTGCCGGAGCCAATCGGCTTCGAGTTCGGCGAAGGTCGCCTGCGAGGCGCCGGGGCGGGCGATGGTCACCAGATAACGCCGGATTTCGGAAAATGCGGGGGCGTGGGCTTGGACGAGCGAACGGAAACGGCGCCGCAGCAGCGAGCGGTCGTGGGCTTTGCCACTGCGCTTGGTGGTGATGAAGCCGGTGCGGAGGGTTTCCAGCGCCGGATCGGCCAGCGTGCTTAAAATGACAAACCGGCCGGCTTTCGCCTGACCGGTGTTTTTCACCCGTGCGAAGTCCGCACGGTGCGTCATGCTGCATTTCCGGGGAAGTCGCATGGCAGGGATGCGGGTTGCTCCCATGGCGGCCCGCGGGCAGCGGCTCAGTTGCCGTGCTGCGTCGTGTGACGGCTGTATTGGATCTCAACACCCTTGGGAACCAGGCGCTTGCGGCCTTTTTGGCGGCGACGGCGGATGATGTCGCGTCCGGATTTGGTGGCCATACGGGCCCGGAAGCCGAATTGATTTTTCCGCGTGCGCTTGGATGGCTGATAAGTACGTTTGCTCATGGCTGGGCCTCAATGAATGTTCTGTTTCCAAGTCCGTGATCCGGCTCGGGGCGCGAACTTTAGGGGCCGGAACCTGGTTGTCAACCCGCCAATGGCACGAAATCACGAATATTCATGAATTTCTCCAACGCGGCTTGCTGGCCGTTGAATCTCAAAGAGCGCGGGAGGTGAAAATCGAATGCAATGAACTTCCCGGGCGGGGCGTATGGCTGAGATGCGTTTGGAATGGTCTGTTTTTTTCTGCCTGCCAGCCACGGTGATGGCCTATTCAGAGCCGGCTCCGTTTGAGGCGGCGCGGGAGATTTTGGAAATCCGCTGCCTGGAATGCCACACCGCAGACGAGGCGAAGGGCGGGCTGGTGATGGAAAATCGTGAGGGGTTCATTCGGGGCGGAGACTCGGGCACTTCGCTGAAACCCGGTGATCCGGCTGGTTCGTCGATGCTCACCCGCGTGCGGCTCCCGGCGGACGATGACGACCGGATGCCCCCGAAAAAACACGGCGAGCCGCTTCCGGCTCAGGAAATCGAGATCCTCAGCCGCTGGATCGAAGCGGACGCGCCTTGGCCGGAAGACCAGCTGCTTGCGCCCAAAGCGCAAACCGCCCTGCCGCGCTGGGACGCGCCGCCGGATCCGCAGATGGTCTCGATCGAGGCGTTTCCCAAACACGTCCGCTTGGAATCGGCGGCGGATTTCCACCGGGTGATCGTGATCGCCCGTTTCAAAGATGCTTCCACCCACGACATCACCCAGCAATCCAAGCTCACCCTCGCCGACCCATCCCGCGCCACGCTTCGCGGCAGCGCTTTGCTGCCGAAAGCGGACGGAGCCACCGCCCTGCGCATCGATTACCGCGGGCTCAGCGCCGAGGTGCCTGTCACCGTGAAGGACGCGGAAAAACCCCGCCCGATTTCCTTCCAGCTCGACGTCATGCCGGTGCTCACCGCGGCGGGCTGCAATACCGGCTCCTGCCATGGTTCCGCGCGCGGGCAGGACGGCTTCCACCTCTCGCTCTACGGCTACGATCCCAAGGGCGACCATTTCCGGCTCACCACCGAAATGGCCGGGCGCCGCATCAACCTCGCGCTGCCCGAAGAATCCCTGCTCATCACCAAATCCCTCGGCACGGTGCCGCACACCGGCGGGAAATTGATCAAGCCCGACAGCCCGTTTCACAAAACCCTGGTCGAGTGGATCCGCGACGGCGCCCGCTACGACGCGGGTGAAATCGCCCAGCCCACCGGCATCGAAGTGCAGCCGCGCCAACTCGTGCTCACCGGCGCCGACGTCCGCATTCCCTTCACCGTGCGCGCATCCTACTCGGACGGCAGCGACCGCGATGTGACCACGCTTTCCACCTTCTCCACCTCGAATGACAACTCGGTGACCATCGATCCCCGCGAAGGACTCGCCGCTTCGAAAAACCGCGGCGAGGGATTCCTGTTAGCGCGCTTCCACACCTTCACCGAAGGCTCCCAGGCGATCGTCGTCCCGCCCGATCCCAACTACCAACGCCCGGAAATCGCCGCGAACAATTACGTCGATACCCACGTCTTCGAAAAACTCAACAAACTGCGCATCATCCCGTCCGAGCTTGCGGATGACGAAGCGTTCCTGCGCCGCGTGTTCCTCGATATCGTCGGCGTGCCCCCGACACCGGCGGAGCGGGAGAAATTCCTATCAGACAAGCGCGCGGAGAAGCGCGCCGTGCTGGTGGACGGTTTGTTAGGCCGCAAGGAGTTCAGCGAAATGTGGGTGATGAAATGGGCGGAACTCATGCAGATCCGCACCTTCAACAACGGTCCGCAGCAGGTTTCCTACAAGGCCGCGCTCAACTACTATCAGTGGCTGCGCGAGCGCATCGCCGGCAACGTGCCATTCAACCAACTCGTCAA
>JBIPMR010000531.1:0-3687 GCA_044369025.1 Luteolibacter sp. | reverse complement strand
AAAAATCCGGCGGCGCCGGCCCCCCGCGCCGGAGCCGGCTCGCTGGCCAGGGTGTTTTTTCCGGCAAGCATCGGAACGTCCGCGGCCGCCAGTGCGCGGCCTGCCGTCGTGAAACGGCTGTTGACGCCGGATTGGTCGATCGCCGCCTGCAGGGCGCCGAGGGCGCGGTGCGTGGCATCGGAGCTGTTGGGGCGGCGGTTCACGAAGTCCGCCAGGTTCAGGAAGGGTCCGCGGGCTTTCACCTCGGTGACGATGGCCCTCGCAATCCCTTCCAGTTCGGAATCCGAGAGATCGCGGAAACCCGCCCAATCGCCTTCCGGGCCGCTGGTCGCGGCGTTCACGGCGTAGCCGAGGGTGCCGAAGGGATGGAGCTTTTTTGAGGCGGTGCCGTTGGCATCAAGCAGTTCCTGGTCCCTCACGCTGGTGAGGAATGCGTTCCATGCGGTCTCGGAGGTGGAGTTCACGTTGAACGCCCCATCGACGAGCAGGTATTTGGTGAGCTTGTTGATGGCGGCCGGTTTGAGATTGTCACCGTCGAAAAGCTCGGCCACGGCGTCTGCCGACGATTTGTGAGGATGGAATGTGAGGCGGGTGTTGCGCAGGTTGGCGGTTCGTGCGGCGAGGTCTTGGAATTGTTTCTTCTGGCTGCGGCTGTCGCTGCTCCATGCGCCGGAAGGGCCCGGCTTGACGATTCCGCCCAGGAACCATGAGTCCCATAGCGCGGTGTTGGCCATCCACGATGGGTCATGGTAGGTGCCGTCTTGCACGAGATCGGAGGCGAGGAAGGGGTTCGTCCATGAATTGCCGATGGATTTCGCCAGCGTCACCTTGGTCCCCTGTGGCTCAAGCCCGGTTCCCAGCGTGCGCGAAGCTGGCTGGGTGAGCAGGACGTCCGCGGTGGCGCTGAGTGACGGACCAATGCGTGCGGTGAATCCGCAGGCGATCGCGTTTTCGAAGGCTCCGAGGGAAAGGGGGGCCGCGAGCGGGATGCGGCGCTTGACCACATACTTGCTGCCGCCCAACAAGCCAGACTCTCTGGCTCCTCCGTGGTAGATGTTCCGTCCGGTGCTGTCAGGCATGGTGCGCTCGTTGCCCTTCTTGTAGTCCATCGATTCGGCGATGGTCACCAGTTGCGAGTTCTGCATCGTCAGTAACAAGTTTGAAGCCGAATTCGTGATGGCGGTCATGTTGGAGGTGGCCGGCTCGTGGATCAGGGATGGGCGTGAGGGGAGCGCGTTTGGTGGCTGGAGGGTGGTGCGACTTCTCTCGACATTGGACATGGTCGTCACCATCAGCACCGGCAGCGGTGTATCGATGAATTCCTGAATCGTCGGCACGGACCCCCCCTGAGGCTTGATCGAGGCCGGCAGGTAGGTATTGATCGGCGCGGCGGTCATGCCGCTATCCCCTCCGCCCCCGAACTTGTGGGTGGCGATGAGGGATGCCGTCCCGCCGGATGCGTCGCTGATTTTCGCATAGCTTGAGATCCATCCGCTGGGCGTGTTGCCGAGACCATTAGGGGCAGGGATCATCGAGAAATCCATTTTGTCGGTCGGGAGCAGACCGGTGGCGCGGAGACCGTCGCCGGCTTCGGGGGAGTTGTTTTGATCCCATGCGCCATCGTCGATGCGAACCCCGCCGCGCGGCGCGAAGCCCCGCGTCAGGTTGACCTGGGTGGCTTGCTTGTCGGTTTGAGAGGCACCGAACACAGCTGCCTCCCCGGGCTCGAGGGTAAAACCATTCTTGATGGAGGCCAGGAAGAAACCACTGTTGATCGGTTGCACCGTCAGGTTGTTCCTGAGTGTGTTGTTCGCCTTGAGGATGTTCCACTTAGGCCGGTAGGGAAAGCCCTCCGTCTGCACCAGGAAGTTCACGCTGGCCGGCCACACGGTCGGGATGTCGTTCGGGTTTGAAAGGGCGACGATGGTATCCATGTTGGCATCGATGCGGTAGGTGGCCGAAGCGGTTCCAGTTTCGGGGGAGGCGATGAAGAAAAGAATCAGGCTCACGGCTTCCAGGACCGGCTTGCGATACATGAAGAAGCGATCATTGGTGATCGCCGTCCTGCTTCCCTTGTTCAGCAGCTTGGGTTTCCCACCGCTCCAGTCCACCTCGCGGTGGATCTCATGGAACAGGTGGAGTTCCTCGAGGTTGATGCCCCAGCGGTTGGCGCCGGTGGCGCTGGCTGGCAGCCCCGGCATGTTAGAGACCGCTCCCGCATCGGTGATGTTGAAGCGGTTGATGCGGCCGTTCGCCAGATAGAGGGGTTTGTTTTCCAGTTCGGCGACCGGGCGGGCAAGCAGATTGGAGAGGTCGCTCTTGAGTCGCCCGCTGCGCACATCGCTCAAGACACCCGCCGAATGCACGGTAATATGATGGTTCACGCCGCCGAGGCCCGTCGCCGTGAGACCTGCCGCGAGATTAACCACACCATTACTGACGGAGATGGAACGCTCGCCTTTTTCCCAAGCAAAACTTTCCAACTCGGTGACCGCTTGATGACCCATGTAGGGTGGCGATTGGGCATCCCATAAGGGGGATGCCGCCTTGGCGAGTCGGTCGGCGGTCCCTCCGGCGTTGATCTTTGCCTTGCTGGACTCGTCCGACACCCACCACGCAATCCGGCCCTGATTTTTCCCCGCGGCCAGGCCATACATTGGGACCGAGATTTGATCGCCGGGAGTCGTCGCGGTGGAACTCAGGCTACCCTGGCCGGCCAGGGTGACCATTGCGCCTGTTCCGCTGGGGCCACCGGTCGCTTGATTCGCTCCCGAAACGAGCCAACTGCGAAATTTGGGAACCCGCGAAGCCGAGGTCTCGACTGCGTTCGGATCCGTGGGGCGCTGCCAGGCGTCGTAAACAGCGGTCCAATGCGGTTGGCCGCCGGTGGCCGCAGTTCCCGCATCATGGGGGGCGGAAATCCGCGAGTCCGGCCCCATCTCCTTTTGCAATTCGCCGATGGCCATCATCAGCGCCAGCCGGGCGTTGGCGCGCGCGGCTGCCGCAGCTTCGCCTTGTGAGGAAGAGCGCAGGGAAATGCTGGACAGCGTGAGCAGCCCGACCGCGATGATCGTGAGCAGGATCATCAGCGAGAGGGTGACAACGAGGGCGAAGCCGCGTTTGGAGGGATTGAGGTGGATGGCTTTCGGTAGAATCATGGGTTTAAAATCTACGATATGTTCTGGGAGGTGGTTTCCGTGATCGCGGAAACCTGGGTTGATCATAAGGGATGGGCAGGGAAAAGGGGATTTGGGTAAAGCTGAAATGCTGAAAACCAAAAAGCGGAAAGGAAGGATGCTCCACGGGACGCCGGGATCTGGTGGGTTCGGGAGATTTTACAGCGGTTTTTCCTCGCCGCGAGCGTAGTTCTTCAAACCGCTTTTCCAAGATTTCTTTTGGCAGCCGTTTTTCGAGATTGCCGGGCGGGGACGGGTGTCTTCGAGAACCAGTTCATGGGGTCAGTTCATGGGGTCAGTGTAAACGGATTCACATACCCTCCAAGAAGCCCACCCCCGGTGGCCATGCGCGTCAAGTTAACGGTAAATTCATGGCGCGGCGGACTCCGCTCCGCCGATGCCCACGAAAAAGCCAATGAGTGATGGCGCAGCGCTTGCCATTGACTCTCCATGGTCCGGGCGAATCGGAGGATCGCCCCTCCTTGTGCTCCGCACGCGGGCCGTTTCTCCT
>JBIPMR010000046.1:0-11268 GCA_044369025.1 Luteolibacter sp. | reverse complement strand
CTGAGGCGGCGGGCGTTTACGCCAGCGTCACTTCGCGGCTGCGGCCGGATAGCGGAAATGGCGCTCGATGTTGTAATCGAAGAGGATGTTTTCCCACTTCACGCCGCCACCCATGTGGTGGACGACCCAGGCTTCACCGGCGCGGTCTCCCGGACCGGGAACGATGATGCCGATGTGCTTTTCCGCATTCGCCAGCGACCAGACCACGACATCGCCGGGGTGGTAGTCCATCGAATTGCGGGACGGGGTGAGGGTTTCCCCTTGGCGTTCAAAAAAACGTTGGAGGTTGGCGACCCGCCGATGGTCGATGTTGGTATCGGGGGCGGATGCGCTCCAAAGCTGGGGGTAGAGCCGGAAATGCTCGGCCATGTCCGCGTGGACCAGCGCCTGAAGATCGATGCCCAACTTGCGGTAGGAGCGGATGATCACGTCAGCGGCGACGCCCTTGGTCGGCGGCACATCACCGGATGGGAAACCGATTTTATAATACGAAGGATCGTAACTTACCGGATCGCCGGAATGGGCCAGCGCGGCTGCCGCCAGGCCGTCACCGAAGGTTTTCGAGTTCTCCAACGAAGCGATCAGCAACGCGGCCTGTTCCATGGATGCGCCCACCTGGGTCGCCTTGAGGAACGGAATCAACGGCCGCCCGAACCAGCTGGCCATGCCCACGGCGATCACCACGATCACCCATCCGCCGAAGAAGTTGGGGCGTTTCGGCTTCTGCGGACGAGGGCCGATGTATTCAATGGTGCTGTAAAATCCGGAGCGCTTGCGAGGCATGCAATTAGTTTCTGAGCTGCAGTTACCAGTCGCCGGATAAAATGGCGATGAAATTTAGCTTTTTTCTGGAAACCCGGCCGCCAGCCCGCGCGCTCCAGCCTCGACAGCGGATCGCCGGAGCCGGAAACTTCGGCCATGACGATTTTCACAAGCGCCGATCCCTTGGTGTGGGGCGGCTTGGACGTGCCGCTGTTCGGTCTGGGAAGAGACTGGGATGGCGGGAATTTCGAGCCCCCCGCTGGATTTTCGCTGGTGATGGACCGGCAGCGGCTGTGGTTCATCGCCAACCACCGGAGGCCCGCGGAACTCCACCCGCAATCCCGCCCCGGGGCCTTCCATGCGGAGCTCTGGCGTTGCGATGTGGCGGAACTTTTCATCGCCGATCCGGCGAGCGGCCGTTATTTCGAATTCAATCTCGCACCCAACGGCGCGTGGTGGACCTGTGAGTTCACCGCTCCCCGGGTGCGGGCTGAGGAGTTGGAAATCGCGATGCCGGAAATCGCAACCTTCGCCGAAATGGCGCCCGATGGATCGTGGCTGGCGGCGATGGCGATCCCGCTCGACCTGCTCAAGGCCCGCCTGAACTTCGGTGACGAATCGAAAATCAACGTGACGATGATCCTCGATTCCCCCACGCAGCGCTTCCTCAGCGCGACGGATCTGGGACCCGGGGAGCCGGATTTCCATCGGCCGGAGAGATTTGCAAAGGCCGGCTTCGCGCCGATTCCGAAATGAACGCCGATTCCCGAGGGGGCCGTATCGCCGCTTGGCCAATCCGTTTTTTCGTGCTAACTCATCCGGGTGATCAAGCGCTATCAGATTCAGGACATCATCGCGCAAGATGCGTCAGGGATCGTCTTTCATGCGTTGGATACGGAAACCCATGCGGCCGTCGCCGTGCGCCGGTTTTTCCCCTTCGGCGCGGATGGCGGGGGCTTGCAGGGCGAGCAACAGATCGCCTATGAAATCGCCATCGCCCGCCTCGCCGGCATCCACCATCCCGGCCTGCGCGCGGTGATCAGCGGCGGCTGCGATCCCGTCGATGGCATGCCATTCGTCGCCACCGAGTGGATCGAAGGCGAGACCTTGAGAATCCACCGTCAGGGCAAACCGCTCGGCGCCGCGGACGCGATCCAGGTGCTCACGCGTGCGATGGACGTCTGTGAGTTGCTCTCGCTGGTGCTCGCGGAGGAAGGCATCTGGGTGGAAACCGAGCTTGATAGCATCATCGTCGGCCGCGAGGACGGCGGGCGCGGCGTGACGTTTTGGATCGCCCCTCTCAAGTGGTTGGGCCGCGGCGAGGAGGACCGCGATTTCCAATCAATCATCACCCTAACCGAAGAGCTGATGGGCTGGCAGGGCAAGACCGTGAACGATCAGGCGGGCCGCGGCCTCGGCGGCTGGCTGCGTTGGCTGCGCGGCGCCTCCGCGACCACCAGCCTCAACGAAGCCCGCGAAATGTTGGCCGCCGCCACCGGTCTGGAGCCCCCCACCCCCACCCAGCATCTGGTGCGCGAAGCCACCCGGCCGATGGTGGCTTACCCGGTTGGCAAAACCCGCAAAAAGCCGATGAACGGACAGTTGATCACGATCATCATGCTGTGCCTGGTCATGGGCGGGTTGCTCGGCTGGGTGTTCTATCAGCGTGCCCCCTCCCCCCAGCGGGCACGCGGCGGGCTGGCGGAACTCGCGGCGGAACTCGCGGCGGAAGAAGCCGCCCGGGCATCCGCGCCGATCGATGAGGCCGGTTCCAACACCGGGGTTTTCGCCCCGGAGGATCCCCGGCTTCTCGCGCAGGAAAACCGCGAAGTCGTGGTGGAAGGGGTGCTGCGGAAAATCGATTTCTCGCCACCGGAAGATTTCATGTTCCTGCAGTTTTCGGACCCGCCGACGCCGGACTCGACCCGCGGCAGCGTGCTGGTCAGCGCCGCCGGCCCCGGGGTCAGCAAACCCGCGCTCGAACGGTTTGTCGGCCAAAAGATCCGCCTGCGCGGCAAGGTGCTCGTGCAACGGAAATCCGGCACGGAACGCGCCGACATCACCTTCACCGACCGCGCCGCCATCGAGGTGGCCGAATGACTTTCCTGGATCATGGCTGAATGGGTCCAACCGAATATCCCGACCTTCGCCGTCGTCGGGAGGGTGAACATGGGGAAATCCGCGGTGATCGCCACCCTGTTGGAAATCGATGACAACGAGCTCATCCGCGTCAGCCCGACCCCGGGTGAAACGACGCGCTGCCAACTGCACCGGGTGGTCTTCGACGATCGCGAGTGCCTGCGCTTCATCGACACCCCGGGGTTCTCGCGGCCGGTCGAGGCCATGCGGGCGATCCAACAGATCCACGGCGAGGGCACTCCGGGCGTCGAGGCGCTGAGGCAATTCGTCGCCGGGGCGGGCGGGGAATTCGGCGACGAGAAGCGTTTGTTAGAGCCGCTGCTCGAAGGCGCGGGCGTGCTTTACGTCGTCGATCCGGCGAAGCCGCTGCGCGACGATTTTCTCGCGGAAATGGAGATCCTCCGCTGGACCGGCCGGCCGCGCCTGGCGCTGCTGAACCGCCGCGCCTCCTCGCCCGGGCCGGACGAGGAGGCGTGGAGATCCCGGCTGGGCGGCGCGTTCAATCTGGTGCGGACCTTTGACGCCCACCACGCCCGCTACGAGGAACGGCTGCGGCTGCTGCGATCGCTGTTAGACATCGACGAGCAGCACCGCGGCAAACTCGAAGAGACCATTGCCCTGGTTGAAAACGAGTGGCAGCGCCGCCGCGAGGAGGCGGCGGAAGCGCTGATCGGATTCCTCGAAAAAGCGCTCGGGCTGCGGGTGAACGCCACGCTCGAAGAAAGGGACCTGGCGGTTCCTTCACGCCGCGGGCGGAAAACCGAGCTCCTATCCAAACAGTACTTTACCGCGCTCGCCGTGATCGAGCGCAAGTGTTTTGAGAGCATGTTGGCCATCCACCGCCACCACCTGCTCAGGGCGGATTCCAGCGCGGACGCCTTCGCCGGGATCGATCTGGAAAGCGCCGAAACCTGGACCAAATGGGGCCTCGGCCGTGGCCAGCTCGCGGCCATTTCCGCCGTCGTCGGTGGATCCGCCGGGCTGGCGGTCGATGCCGCGACCGGCGGCCTCAGCCATGGGGCCGGCACGGTGTTAGGCGCGCTCGGCGGCGGGATTGCCGCATGGTTCAAAGGCGGCAGCCTGCCCGACCTGCGGCTCGACCTGCGCGGCGGAGTCAAACTCGCCGGCGGCGAGGGCAAGTCTCTAACCGTGGGACCACCGAAAAATCCGAATTTCCCGTGGATCCTGCTGGATGGCGCGCTTTCCCGCTATCAAAGCATGCTCGCCCGCGCCCACGGCCGGCGCGATGAAGAAATGTTAGAAGGCGGCGACGCCGGTTTCACCCGCTCGTTTCCCTCCGAGAGGCGCGCGGTCCTGCTCAAGTGGTTCAACTCCTGCCTCAAAGGATCTCCCAACCGCGCGCTGGAACCGGAGGTTTTCAACGCGCTGCTGGAGACACTGGAGGAAGTCGGACGGCGGCCGGTGTGAAATCAATCAGGTGGCTGTGGCTGTGGCGTCTCGCCGCAGAGCGAATGCGGGGCGAAAGAGATGCCCAATATCAGACGCCCCGACCCTCCTTGGTCCCACCTTTCGCCCTACATTCTCAGGCGAGATGAAGCCCCCGGTCCGTCTGCGCCCCAAGCCAGTGTGGCTGTGGCGTCTCGCCGCAGAGCGAATGCGGGGCGAAAGAGATGCCCAACATCAGACGCCCCGACCCTCCTTGGTCCCACCTTTCGCCCTACATTCTCAAGCGAGATGAATCTCGCGGTCCGTCTGCGCCCCAAGCCACTGTGGCTGTGGCGTCTCGCCGCAGTGCGAATGCGGGGAGAAAGAGATGCCCAGCATCAGACGCCCCGGCCCTCCTTGGTCCCACCTTTCGCCCTACATTCTCAAGCGAGATGAATCTCGCGGTCCGTTTGCGCCCCAAGCCAGTGCCCGGCAGTCGTTCCGGCAGCGGAGGGACAGCAAGGTCCCTGCTCCTTATTTCCGGAGCAGGTTCCACGCGGTGACCAGTGCCTTGAGGCCGGCCATTTCGATGGATGGATCGACGCCCGCGCCCCACAGGATGCGGCCGTCGTCGGCTTGGAGCTGGACGTAGGCCGCGGCGTTCGCGTCCGATCCGCCGCGCACGGCGTGGGAACGATAGTCGGTGACTTTGAAGTCCTTGAGGCCGATGCCTTCGAGCGCGTGGACGAAGGCATTAATCGGGCCGTTGCCGTATCCTTCGATCGCTTTGACCTCGCCATTGAGGGTGATGCTGGCCTTGCAATGGACTTTTCCGCGCTCGGTCGCCTGATGGAAAAGCTCGTAATCGGTGACGTCCAGCGGGCTCGCCAGATTGACGAACTCGCGGAAAAACGCGTCGCGGATTTCATCGGTGGAAAGTTCGCGGCCGTGTTCGTCCGCCAGATCGTAAATCCGCTTGCCGACCTGCGGGTGCATCGTCTTCGGCAGATCGAAGCCATGCTCGCGGTCCAGCACGTAGGCGACGCCGCCTTTTCCGGATTGGGAATTGATCCGGATGATCGCCTCATACGAGCGGCCGATGTCCTGCGGGTCGATGGTCAGATAGGGCACGCCCCATGGGGTGTTAGGATCGGTGGCGAGTTCCTTGGCACGGCGGTCAAGGCCCTTTTTGATCGCGTCCTGATGGGAGCCGGAGAAGGCGGTGAAGACCAGTTCGCCGGCGTAGGGCTGGCGCTCGGAAACGCTCAGGCGGGTGACGCGTTCATAGACATTGCGGATCGATTGCAGGTCGGAAAAATCCAGGCCGGTGGCGATGCCATGGCTGTTGAAGTTGAGCGCGACGGTGACGATATCCAGATTCCCGGTGCGCTCGCCATTGCCGAAGAGCGTGCCTTCCACCCGGTCGGCGCCGGCCATCAGGCCGAGCTCGGTCGCGGCGACCCCGGTGCCGCGGTCGTTGTGGGTGTGCAGCGAGACGAGCAGCGACTCGCGGTTTTTCAAGTGGCGGCACATCCATTCGATCATGTCGGCGTGGACGTTGGGCGTGGTCCACTGGACGGTGTCCGGCAGGTTGATGATCATTTTTTTCTCCGGCGTGGGCTGCCAGACATCGATCACCGCGTTGCAGCACTCGAGGGCGAAATCCAGCTCGGTGTCGGAAAACGATTCGGGCGAATATTGCAGGACCACCTCGGTTTGCGGCACGCTGGGCACGAGTTTTTTCACCAGTTCCGCACCTTCGACGGCGATCTGTTTGATCGACTCGCGCGAGGCGTCGCCGAAGGTGACGCGGCGTTGCAGCGGCGAGGTGGAGTTGTAGATGTGGACGATGGCGCGCCTCGCCCCGGCGATGGCCTCGAAGGTGCGGCGGATCAGCGGCTCGCGCGTTTGCACCAGCACCTGGATGGTGACGTCTTCCGGGATGCGGTTTTCATCGATCAGCCGGCGCAGGAAATTGAACTCCGTATCCGCAGCAGACGGGAAGCCGACCTCGATCTGCTTGAAACCGACCCGCACTAACAAATCAAAGAACTCGAGTTTTTCCTCGATCGACATCGGCTGCGGCAGCGCCTGGTTGCCATCGCGGAGATCGACCGAGCACCACTGCGGCGCATGCGTCAGCGCCTGGTCCGGCCAGGTGCGGTCAGGCAGTGAAACCGGCGGAAACGGCCGGTATTTCGACAGGGAATTCGGATGCATGGGGAAATTTTCGAGAAGGGATCGGAAAAACGGCGACACCTCAGGATGGGCGTGCCGGGAGCAAAAAGTGAAGCACAGAAAATGCTATCGAATCACGCCGCGCTCGGAGGTCTCGATGAAATCAATCAAATGCGCGACCTGCGGGGTGTCCGCCACGTGGGTCGCCTTGAGCGAGCTGAGCGCCTGGGCGAGATTGACGTCCTTTTTCAGGAACAGCTTTTTGTAGGCGGTTTTGAGCGCCTTGATGTGGTCCTCGGAAAACCCCCGGCGCTGCAGGCCGACGAGATTGAGCCCGCGGGTGGACGCCGGATTGCCATCGACGATCATGAACGGCGGCACGTCCTGGACGATCTTGGACAAGCCGCCGATGATCGAATGTTTGCCGATCCGGCAGAACTGGTGGGCGGCGGCCAGCCCGGAGACGATCGCGTAGTCATCGACGACGCAGTGGCCGGCGAGGCTGCCGTTGTTGGAAAGGATGATGTGGTCGCCTAACTGGCAATCGTGCGCGACGTGCGAGTAGCAGAGAAACAGATTGTGCGAGCCGATGCGGGTGGCGAGCTTCTCGTGGGTGCCGCGGTGGATGGTGCAGTTTTCGCGGAACACGTTGCAATCGCCGACCTCGAGCGAGGTCGGCTCGCCGATGTATTTGAGGTCCTGCGATTTCCCGCCGACCACCGCGAAGGGGAAAAACTCGTTGCCGCGCCCGAACCTCGAATGGCCTTCGAGCACGACGTGCGAGTGCAGCACACAATCGTCGCCAAGCTCGACATGCGCCCCGACGATGCAGAACGGACCGACCCGGACGCCTTTCCCGAACGTGGCCAGCGGTGAAACAATAGCAGTTGGGTGGATCACCCCGCGACTGTCTGCGGGGAGGGGGCCGGATGACGAGATTTTTTTCGCGAAGCGCTCAACGGGCATCCGCTGGCTCACCGATGATTTCCAACAGCTCGGCCCGCAGCACTTGGGCGACTTCGGATTCATACTGGAACGGATTGGGTGCGAAAATCCGGTCCTGCTGGATCCAGCGGCGTTCCTGTGAGTAAAAATACAGGCTCGATGCCGCAAGCATCAACATCCCGCAGATCCAGACCGTCGGCACGATGCGCGCGAGGCTGGCGCGGCGCAGCGCCTGCGAGCCGCGGCCGAAGAGCACCACCGCGAATCCCGCCAGCAGCCAGGCCACGGCGACGCCGGACAACACGAAACCGGCGGTCGGGCCGATCCACATGAGCGCCCCGTAAGCCGGGACACCCACGAGCGCCGCGGCGGCCGCCGTCCAACCGAGCCACGAAAACCGCGGAGCCAGACCGAGCACCGCGCCCCGCTTTGCCAGACACCGGCTGGCGATGAGCACCGGCAGGATGATTATGGAAAGCAGCAGCCCCCCGAACTGCCCGCCCGGCATGATGAAGACACTCATCCGCGCGTTCCACTCGTGGGCCGAAAGCGGCGTCAGCCGGGTGAAAACACCATACCAGACCAGCGGAAAAACCAGCCCGCCCCCGACCATCCAGAGCCAGTCGGACGGGCGGATCAAATCCTGGATCCGCGCGGACAAACCCCATGCCAGCGGGTTGTGGCGGAAGCGGCTCAGCGCGGCCAAGCCGACGCAGCCTCCCAGCAACAACCACGCCGTCCACGCGAACAGCCGCTCTAACATCGCGTGGTCCGCGTAGCGTCCCGGCTTCAAATCCGCTTCAGTGAGAGGCGGCGGATTCATCACCTGCCGACGGACCATCGGAGTGACCATGCTGGTGAGAATCGATCCTTGTCTTTGGATCGATTCACCCATTCCGTCCACTTTGGTCCGGTCCTCGCGATCGTCCTTTTCCTTCTGCAAGCGGGCATACAAGGCTTCGAATTCATCCGCTTCTTGCTCCAGCCCGAGGCCGCGCGCCGCGTCGCGGAAATTTTGCAAAGGCCCGCCAATCACCACGCGCGCGATCAGGCCGTCGATCAAAAGATAACTGTTTCTCACCGAGAACCCGCTGAGGATTCTCCAGTCTCCGACAATCTGGCGGAAGCCCGCCACATCGCCCGCCGCGGCGCAGCGCTGGGCGCCGGCGGCTAACACATCGACGAGCTTCCGCAGCCGGATGCCCGGCGCCGTTTGCGACGCCGCGTAAACCGTCCGCGGAATCTGGCTGACAAAATCCCGGCGCGGGGGAAACAGGGTGAGCCGCTGTTGCAGCATGACGTCCTGATAGAAAGTCATCCGCGATTTGCCGGTGATGCCGTGGATCAACGCCAGCGCTTCCAGCAACCGCTTCTCGTCGTCGATTTTCCACACCGGCGTCTTCGGTGCGGCCTTGCGACCGCTGGAGGGCGCGCGTTCCTTCGAGACCGCGCCTTCGGCCCTTCCGGCGGCGGCGAGGATTTGAAACCAGGCGTTGTCAGGATCCACGCGCTCCGCCGCCTCGAGGATTTCCGGCGAGAGTTCGTTGTGTTGGCTGAAATACGCCGTCGCATATTCCGTGAGATAGGCGGGGTTTTCCGGCTCGCTGTCCCACAGCGGTTTCCATTTTGCCGAGTCCGTCGCCGCACCCTCCGCCCCGAATAACAAAAGTCGCTGCTGCGGCGTGAAATTGGAAACCGGCCGCGATCCCATTCCGCCAGACATCATCGAGAATACCGGACCGAGTTTCAAAAGCTCCCGGAACTGCAGCGCCGAATGGACCAGCAAGGGCACGGAAACCATCACCGTCAGCACCACCAGCGCCACCTGCCAGCGACGGCGTTGCGGATAGAGATCCGCGCGGGCCAGCGCGTCCGCCGCTTCCGTGATCGCTTCCGCCGCGCGGGTTTCTAACGCGTTTTCCATCTCCGCCTTCGCCGCCATCAGCAGTTCGGCATTGCCCGCCAGCGGGCGGGTGGTGAGTTCGATCAAGCGCGCGGCCTCCGGATGCATGACCGCAAACCTATCTATCCAATGACGTTCGTCTAGCCATTCGTGGCTGCGGCTCCCCCGTTGGGCGTGTGTGTCAAGTCAGGCGAGTCATCCTCCCGGGACCGCGAGTTTCAAACTCGCCGCCCATGAGAAGAGAAAGAAAAAGCCCGCAGGACGTCCCTTTCCCACCTCATGGTCATGCGAGTCGCAGACTCGCGTTCCCAGGGCGCTCGCTTGACTTGAGGCGCAGGCCCGATGGGGACGCTTGAAAATCGCGCGCAGTTTCCAACTGCCGACTCCGGATTCCAGCGATACGCTCGCCGCCATGAACATCCCCAACACCGAAGCCGCCGCCACCGATTCACTTCTCGCCATCTGTCTGTTCGCCTCGTTCGCCGACGGCGAAAAATCCGACGCCGAGCGCGAGCAGATCCGCCACATGGCGGAGGAGCTCGGGTCCGAGGACGTGGCCAACCTTTCGCGGCAGATCCTGATGGGAAAACTTTCGCTGGCTGCCGTCTCCGCGAATCTCGTGTCCCGGGATCACCGGATGCTCGCCTACGAAATGGCCCGAGCGGTGTGCGAGGCCGGAGGATCGATTTCCGGTGACGAGCAGGCATTCCTAACCGAGCTCCGGACCAGGCTTGCCCTCGGCGCGGCCGAGTCAAAGATGATCGACGAGGAGGTGGATACGCTCGCCCTCGCCCCGCTGGAGTCCGAGGCGGCCGGTCCATCCGCGCCGGACAACGGCGGCATGATTCTCAAATACGCGATCCTGAACGGCGCCCTTGAGCTGCTGCCCGACACCCTCGCGACCATGGCCATCATTCCGATGCAGATGAAGATGGTTTACCGCATCGGCAAGTCCCACGGGGTCGAACTCGACCGCTCGAACATCAAGGACTTTCTCGCCACGGCCGGCATCGGCCTCGGCTCGCAGGTGGTCGAGGGCTTCGCCCGCAAGCTGATGGCCGGGTTCGGCAAAAAGCTCGCGGGCAAAATGGCCGGGAAGGTCGCCGGCCAGGCCACCGGATCCGCCTTTTCGTTCGGCAGCACCTATGCGATCGGCCACATCGCCGAGAGATATTACTCCGGCGGCCGCAAGCTGGCGGGAGGGGAAATCAAAAGCCTCTTCACCACCCTCGGCGAGCAAGGCAAGGAACTGCATGCGCGCTACCTGCCCGAAATCCAGCAACGCGCCAGCACGCTCAACCCGGCGCAGATCTTCTCGATGGTCCGCGGCAAGACGGCGGTTTGATTTCCACCGCCGTCACGGCAGGTCCCCGCCGGCGCGGTAGGGGGTTTTCGGCTCGCTGCCCGGCAGGGTGTCATGCAGGCGGCGGGTGATGCGGCGGGTGCCGGAGCGGAAATGTGGACCGCGAGGATGGAGGAGAGACGACCTTGAGATCGTTTCTTCCCGGGCGGAAGCCTGGAAATGTTAGGCGCCCCGTTCGAGCAGATCCCCTGCCCTGGCGGATCATTCGAATCTCCGCGCCGGGATCGGTGGCGAGAGGGATTCGATGTGGCCGTCGTCGCCGGCCACGGTCAGTTTGAAGGCTTGTCGCTGTAATACCGATCCGCAATGGGCGGACTCAGGATTTCGACATGGCCGTCAAGGAAGAGGAAGGCGGCTGTCTTGTTATGGAACCAGTCGATGTTGCTGCTGCGCTCGGATCTCGTCTTCGGGAGTGGTGCGTATTTTTCACCATCTTTCTTGGCAAATGAGACCCAGCCATAGGCCATGTAGAGGGTCGCACTTGGATCCTCATATTGGGTGACTTTGCGGTATTTATCCCAACCTGTGAGATTACCATTGAACGCGAATGGAACAAAGCAACACGTGTCGGAGATGGCGCCATATGTTTCGC
>JBIPMR010000045.1:0-11287 GCA_044369025.1 Luteolibacter sp. | reverse complement strand
GGATGAAACCCCGCGGGCCTCGAAATACCCACCCATGGAAAAAACGAGTTCGTATTCCCCGGGTGCCGGATCTAGCAGTAGAGGCGCGTCGCAGCGGCCATCGGCATTGGTGAGCGTCTCGGTGAGAAGTCTCCCGTGCTGATAGAGTCGGATGCGGACGCCGGGGGCGGGCTCGCCGGAGGCGGTGTCGAGGACGTGCGTGGTGAGTTTTCCCATCGCTGGGAGATGAGCAGATGGCGGGCCGGGATGCAAGGTTCGTGCGGCAGGGGTGGGAATGCGGTGCCATATCGGCGCTTGCCAGCGGGGCCGCCAACCCCGAAGAATCCCCGCAGCGATGGATGAACACAGTGGCGCCGACGAGAACCCTGCCGGGCTGAAGTTTTGTCGGCGGGTGCTCCATCCCTTGCTGACGCTCGGGGCTGCGGCTTGTCTTTTGTCGCTGATCGGCTGGACGGGTGAGATTCAGGGCTGGCAACATTGGTGCACTTTGGGGATCGGGTCGGTTTTCGCCTTGGAGCGCGGCTGGATTTTCCAAGTCCTCAAACCGCGCGGCCGCGAGCGGCGCCGGTTGGGCGCGCACGCGATGCTGGGTGCGCTGGTGATGATTCTGGCGCTGTTGCTCGTGAGTCCGTTCACGTCGGCCGCCGGTGAATGGTTTGTGGCCGGGCATGTGTTGATCCTGTTCTCGGTGATTGTGTCGGGTTTGGCGTCGATGATCCACCATCAGACGCGTTTCACCGCGAGGGCGTTTCATCCGGGGTTGGTGCTGATCATGTCGTTCATGAGCATCATCGTGGTGGGGGCGTTGCTGCTGAAAATGCCCCGTTGTGTGATCCCGGGGGAGAGCTGTTCGTGGCTGGATGCGTTTTTCACCAGCACCAGCGCGGTGTGCGTGACGGGGCTTTCGGTGCAAAATACGGCGCTGTTTTTCAGCCACACGGGGCAGATGGTGATTTTGCTGCTGATCCAAATCGGCGGGTTGGGGATCATGACCCTGACGTTTTTCGCCGCGGTGGTGCTGTTCGAGGGGCTGTCGTTGCATGACCGGCTGCTGTTGGGGAAAATGCTGCAGGAAGACCGGCTGGCACGGATCGGTCAGACTCTGGCGTTCATCGTGAGCATGACGTTTGTCTGTGAGGGAATCGGCGCGTTGGTTTTGTTTATGGGCATGGACGGGGAGATCGATTTCAGAAACCGCCTGTTCCACTCGGTTTTTCATGCGGTATCCGCCTTCTGCAACGCCGGCTTTTCGACCTTTCCGGACGGGATGGCCAGCGAGGTGATGAACGGCAACTGGATCTGGCAGGGCTGCATCATGTTGCTGATCGTCATCGGCGGGCTTGGCGCGCTGGTGAACGAGGACCTGACGAACTGGGCGGTGGGCAAGGTGCGGCACTTGCTGGGGCGGGAAGTCCCCTACCAACGGCTTCGTGTCCACACGCGGTTGGTGCTGGTGGTGACTGCGGTCCTGATCTTCGGCGGTGCGGCGGTCATTCTAGCCAGTGAATTCCTGCTTTGGAACGGCCCGGAAAACGGTGGGAAAATCCTCACCGCGATGTTCCATTCGGTCACCGCGCGGACGGCGGGTTTCAACACGGTGCCGATGACACAAATCGGCACGCTCACGGCCCAGATCCTGATGATTCTGATGATCATCGGCGGTTCACCCGGCGGCACGGCGGGCGGTTTGCGCACTACCGTGTTCGCGGTGGGTCTTGGTCATTTGTGGAATCAGCTGCGGATGGGCCGCCGCGGGATGATTGCTTTCAACCGAACCATTCCCAGGGAATCGGGCAGCCAGGCGCTGGGGTTGATGGTGTTGACCGGGATTTGGCTGGTGGCGAATTTCGTGCTCTTCCAAATCCTGGAATCCGGCAGCGGGATTTCGGAAACCACCCTGCTGTTTGAATTGATCAGTGCGTTTGCGACCGTCGGCCTCTCGCTGGATCTCACGCCCACGCTCTCCGAGGGTGGCAAGACCCTCTTGATTGTGAACATGTTTGTCGGCAGAATCGGCCTGCTGACGGTATTGGCCACGCTCATCCCGGTGGACAAGCGCCCGGCCTCGGGCAAGCCGATGGAAGATATTCTCCTCAACTGATCCCCTTTTCACCATGAGATTCTGCATCATCGGCCTTGGAACCTTCGGCACCCACCTCACCCGCCAGCTCAGCCGGGAGGGGCACGAAATCGTCGCGGTGGACAACAACCCGGCGCACATCAACGTCCTCAAGGATGAGATCGAGTATCTCATCCAGGCGGACTGCACCGACCTGAATGCGTTTTATGAAATCCCGATCGATAGCTGCGATGCGGTGATTCTGGCGATCGGCGAGGATTTCGAGGCATCTCTCAGCATTGCCTCCAATGTCCAACAGCTCGGGGCGAAACGCATCATCAGCCGCATCATCAATCCGCTCCACGGGCGGCTGCTGAAGTTGTTGAAAATCGACGAACTGATGGTCCCGGAAGCGATGGCCGCCGCGTGGCTCGCGCGCTCGCTGAAGACGCCGGATGTAATCAACAGCCTGGAACTCGGCGGCGGTTACGAGGTGGCGCAAATTCTCGCTCCCTCGGCATTGGTCGGGAAAACCCTGCAGGAAGTCGAACTGCGCGGCCGCTACGACCTCAATCTGGTGACCATCGCCAAAGGCCGCGGGATGACCGCGCTCAGTTCCACCCGCCACCCGATCAACCGGGTGCTGGGGATCCCGCTGCCGGAGCGGAAGTTCGAAGCGGACGATATTCTCGTGCTGTTCGGTGCGGCCAAGGACGTGCGACGGATGATCAACGATTGCGAAAAGAAGTAGCATCCGCCGCAGATTCTTTTTGGATAAACATTCTCAAGCGGTGGGGATTGAGGCAGAACCGGGTTTTCCAAATCCATTTCTCCAAACCACCTTTATGCCACCTCCACAAAAAGGCTACAAAACCATCAATCATCGCGACGTCCAATACCGTTGGATCATGCAAAACCGCAAGGGCACCAACGAACTGGTCATCGAAGCCAGCGCGCCGGTCAACGGCCAGAATCTGATCGCCGAGCTGCCGCGCATCGTCAGCTACGACATGGTCACCGCCGCCATCGACTTCGGTCAGGAAAACGGCTGGAAGCCCAATGAGTCCGGCGCGCCGTTCCGCTGCAAATGGCTGCGCAAGGCATTTCAGCTGGCCGATTCGTAACCCGCGCGGTGGCGGTTGAGCTCCTCACCCTGCGCCGCGGTGATCGCTTCCAACTCGCTGATCCGTTGAAATCTCCTCGAAGCGTGCATGCCATGCAGGGCGAAGCCGATGGTGAAAAGCAGCGAGCCGAGCCCTGACAGCCCGCCCGCCGCGACCATGGCGTAGGTTCCAGCGGGCATGGACCCGGATGGCGACCCGATGCCGCTCATCATCAGTCCCGCAGACGCGATGGAACCGAGGGTGCCCAAGGTCGTGCAGCCGATTCCGAATATCATCCACCACCATGCGGCGTTCCGCTGAACCTTTCCCAGATAGAGGATGCCCACCCACTGGCCGATCAGGATGGGAAGTGTGAAAATAAACATTCCGAAGCCCATGAATCCGTAGCTCATGGAAAGTTTCTAACCAAGTGACCGCCGCCGGTCAAGCGGCAAGGTGTTGGACCTGAAATCAGAAATGAGGACCACGGAATACTCGGAATACTCGGAAACAAAGAGAGTTTCGAAGGAATACCCATTCACTCAAAGGGTGGGAACAGCAGGTTTCATGACCATCTCTTCTTCCGTGTATTCGGTGTATTCCGTGGTTCGCCATCTTTCTTTGCAGGTTGAACGCAAAAACCCGGCCCATCGAGTGGGCCGGGTTGGGATTCTCCGCGATCGGATCACATCTCGAGCTGCGGGCGGTCGGCCTCGGGCCAGTCGATGTGGTAGAACTTGCCGCGCGGTTGGTCGGTGCGTTCGTAAGTGTGGGCCCCGAAGAAGTCGCGCTGGGCTTGCAGCAGGTTGGCGGGGAGTTTTTCCGAGCGATAGCCGTCGTAGTAGGAAAGCGCGCTGCCCATGCACGGGGCGGGCACGCCTTGCAGGGCGGCGGTGGCGATGACCTTGCGCCATTGCGGCTGGAGCTTGGTGACTTCGCCTTGAAAATACGGGTCTAGCAGGAGGTTGGCGAGCTTGCCGTCGCGTTCGAAGGCCTCGGTGATCTTCTGCAGGAACACGGCGCGGATGATGCAGCCGCCGCGGAAAATCTGGGCGATTTTTCCGAAGTCGAGTTTCCAATCGTATTCGGTTTGCGCCTCGCGCATCAGTTGGAAGCCCTGGGCGTAGGAGCAGATCTTCGAGCAATACAACGCGGCGTGGATGGCCTCGATGAGTTCTTCCTTGTCGCCGGTGTAGTGGCTATCAGGTCCGGTTAGGATTTTGCTGGCGGCCACGCGTTCGTCCTTCACCGCGGAAATGCAGCGGGCGAACACGGCTTCGGCGACGGTGGGCGCGGGCACGCCCATGTCGAGCGCGCTGGTGCTGGTCCACTTGCCGGTGCCTTTCTGGCCGGCGGTGTCGAGGATCATGTCAACGAGGTCGCCACCGGTCATCGGGTCTTTTTGGCCGAGGACGTCCGCGGTGATTTCGATGAGGAAACTGTCGAGCACGCCGGTGTTCCACTTGCGGAACACGGCGGCGATTTCGGGAGCGGACATGCCGAGCAGTTTGCGCATCAGATCGTAGGCCTCGCAGATCATCTGCATGTCGCCGTATTCGATGCCGTTGTGGACCATCTTGACGTAGTGGCCCGCGCCGTTTTCGCCGATGTAAGTGGCGCAGGGCACGCCGCCGACGATCGGTTTGCCGGGTGTGGCCCCCTTGAGTTCCTTGCCGGTGACGGGATCGACTTTCGCGGCAATCGCATTCCAAACGGGTTCGATGTGCGAATAGGCGTCGCGGTCGCCGCCGGGCATCACGGACGGACCGAAACGCGCGCCTTCCTCACCGCCGGAAACCCCGCTGCCGATGAACAGGAAACCTTTTTCCTTAAGCTCTTTTTCGCGGCGGATGGTGTCGGTCCACTTGGCGTTACCGCCGTCGATGATGATGTCGCCGGGTTCGAAAACTCCGGTTAGGGCAGTGATCACCGCGTCGGTGGCGTTGCCGGCCTGGACCATGATCACCGCGCGGCGGGGACGGGCAAGGCTGGCGGCGAATTCTTCTAACGTGGGAAATCCGACGAGGCCGCCGGGGGTGTCCGGGTTTTCCGCCACGAATTTCTCCATGGTGGCGGTGGTGCGGTTATACACCGAGGTCTTGAAGCCGTGGTCGGCGATGTTGAGGGCGAGGTTCTGGCCCATGACGGCGAGGCCGATGAGTCCGATGTCTGAGAGTTGTTCTGACATGATGATGGTTCTTTGTTTTGAGAGTTGATTGATAGATTGGAAGATTGGGCTTGGCGGTTGGAAACCGCCGCCACGTTAGCGGACGACGCGGGCGCCGCCGCCGCCGATTTGTTTTTCGACCTCCTTGCGGGTGGCCATCGAGGTGTCGCCCGGGGTGGTGGAGGCGAGCGCGCCGTGGGCGGCGCCGTATTCGACGGCCTTTTGGGCGTCGTTGAACTCCATGAAACCGAACTGCACCCCGGACGCAAACGAGTCACCCCCGCCGACGCGGTCGAGGATTTCGAGGTCGGGGTATTTGCGGGATTCGTGGAATTTTCCATCGTGCCAGAGGATGGCGGACCAATCGTTGACGGTGGCGGTTTTCACGCCGCGCAGCGTGGTGGCGGCGACTTTGAAGTTGGGAAACTCTTTGACCGCGGTTTCGATCATCGCCTTGAAGGCATCCAGTTCGATGGCGGAAATGTTGTGGTCCACCCCCTCGACTTCAAAGCCGAGCGAGGCGGTGAAGTCCTCCTCGTTGCCGATCATCACATCGACGTATTTGGCGATCTCGCGGTTCACTTCCTGGGCTTTGGCGAGGCCGCCGATGGTTTTCCAGAGCGACGGGCGGTAATTCAGGTCGTAGGAAACGACAGTGCCGTATTTGTTAGCGGCTTTGACGGCCTCGATCGTTAGGGCGGCGGTGGATTCGGATAGAGCCGCGTAGATGCCGCCGGTGTGGAACCAGCGCACGCCGAGTTCGCCGAAGATGTGGTCCCAGTCGATGTCGCCCGGCTTGAGTTGTGAGGCGGCGGTGTTGCCGCGGTCGGGATTGCCTACCGCGCCGCGCACGCCGAAGCCGCGCTCGGTGAAATTGAGGCCGTTTCTCACATTGCGGCCGATACCGTCGTCTTCGCGCCATTGGATGAAGTCGGTGGCGACGCCGCCCTGCATGATGAAATCCTCGATCAGGTGGCCGACCTCGTTGTCCACGAAGGCGGTGACGACCGCGGTTTTGTAGCCGAAGCATTTCCGCAGGCCGCGGGAGGTGTTATACTCGCCGCCGCCTTCCCAGGCGGCGAAGTGGCGGGCGGTGCGGATGCGGCCCTCACCGGGATCGAGGCGGAGCATGACTTCACCGAGGGAAATCTGGTCGAAGGTGCAGTCGGATTTTGGTTTGATGGTCAGTGACATGGTTTTGATGGTGGGTTGTTAGTCAGCTTGTTTGAAATCGGAGGTTTTCCAAAGCTCCTTGCCGGCTTCGGTGGCGAGTTCGTTGAAGGCGAGGACTTCGGCTTCGGAAAACAACAGTCCGCCGTTTTTCGCGCAGCGGGCGGCGGCTTGCGCCTCCATCTGGCCGGGGAGCATGCAGTTTTCATTGCCGTGGCCGAGGATGTCGTCGATGACGGCCTTGACGTTTTCGCTCTGGCTGCGGCCCTTGGCGAAGTCGCCGGAGTTCATCGCGTCCGGATGCCAGACTTGGAAGAAGAAGCAGCAGGTTCCCTTGTCGTCGCCGACCTTGTCCCAGCGGTTGCGGATGGTGGGGAGCGAGCCACCGATGAAGCCGCCGATGATTTCGTTCAGCAGCGCGAGGCCGTAGCCTTTGTGCGCGCCGAAGGGCACCAGGAATTTCGCGGCGTTCGGATCGGTGGTCGGCTGGCCGTTTTCATCCACAGCCGCGCCGGGAGGGAGTGGTTTGCCTTCGCGGGCGAGCTGTTGGACGCGGCCCATGGCGACCACCGAGGTGGCCCAATCGATGACGATCGGGTAGCCGACGGAGTCGGTGGTGGGGAATCCCCATGAGTGGGGATTGGTGCCGAGCGTGGGAAACTTGCCGCCGAAGGGAACGACTTCGGCGAGTGCCGCGGTGCAGTTGGTGTAGGCGATGTAACCGCGGCGCGCGGCTTCCATCACGTAGCCGCCGCCCCAGAGGTAATGGAAGGCGTTGTCCACGGAAACCATGCCGACGCCGTATTTGTCGGCGAGTTCGATGGCGGTTTCGATGGCGGCGTAGCCGGTGGCCTGGCCGAGTTTTTTGTTGGCATTCCAGACTTCGGAACCGAGGAAACGCGTCGGAATTTTTTCGATCTCGACGTTTGGCACACAGCCGCCGGCGGCGGAGCCGAACAGGTGGTCGAGGTGCAGCGCCTTGAGCGCGTTGTGGGTGCGGATGCCGTGGCGGGTGGCCTCGGCGCAAAAGCGGGCACCGTCGGCCGCTTCGGCGGCGGTGTAGCCGCGCTTGCGGTAAACGGCGGCGACCAAGGCGTTGTGCTGTTCTTCGGGAACGACGTAGAAAATTTCAGACATCAGGTTGGTGGTGGGTTGGGGTTGAGTGAGAGGAGAAAGGTGGACGAACTTTGATGGGCTGAAAATCTTACACGTGTTGGTTTTTGTCAACCTAGATCGTTCGGGCCCTGCCGGTGGATTTCCGAATGATCAGCTTCGGCTGCACGGACAACTCGCGCGGGGAAAGCCCGGCTTGGTCCGGATCGAGCCTCTCGAGGAGCCCGCGAACCGCCAGGTCCATCAGGCGGTCCGTTTGGTGATCGACGGTCGTGAGGGTCGGGAAAAAGTGTTCGGCGACGGCGATGTTGTCGTAGCCGACCACGGAAATATCCTCGGGCACCCGGATGCCTTCCTCGCGGAGGCGGTTGATGGCGCCGATCGCAATCCGGTCGTTCAGCGCGATGATGGCGGTAGGCAGTTGACCGGCGGATTTTTCCAGCAATTCGCCGGCGAGTTCGTAGCCGTAGTCGAAGGTGTGGTGGGTTTCGCCGGGATGAAACACGGAGTTGAAATCCCGATCAAAATCGAGCCCGACTTCCGGCGCATAGCGTTTGAGTCCGGGAATCCGCAGGGCCCCGAAGCGGTTTTGCGGGTCGATGCCGAGCAGGGCGATCTTCTGGTGGCCGAGCCCGGCCAAATGCTCGAGAATCAGCTTCATCGAGCGGCTGCGGTCGAGCATCACCTTGTCTCCCGGCACCGGATTTTCGGGGTCGATCCAAAAGCAGGGCACCTTCTCGCGCTGCAGCAGGGTGATTGCCGGATCGTCCGCGAGCAGGCGCGAGAAAATCAGCACGATGCCATCCACGTGATGTCCGACGAAGCGGCGGATGGCGCTGCGTTCCAAATCGACGCTGGCCCCGGAAAGCTCGATCACCGTGTCGTAGCCTTCTTCGCGGAGGCGCTGCTGGAGCGCGGCGGCCCGCATTGCCATCACCGGAGAATCGAGGTCTTGAAAGCACACGCCGACGGTCGCGGTTTGGCCGCCCCGGAGACCGCGGGCGAGGGCGCTGGGTTGGAAATCGAGATCCTGGATCGCCTGTTTGACCATCCGCACGGTCTCCTCTTTCACCCCGGGATGTCCGTTGAGAACCCGCGAAACGGTCCACCGCGAAATGCCGAGTTGCTTGGCAAGTGCGGCGGTGGTGTTGGGGCGGACGGTTGACATGGGAAGCCGCTTCCTATCACGCCGTGTTCGTCTTGCCAACACGTGCTTGAATTTTTCCGCAGTTCAGTCCAGCGGCGCGCGGAGGATCTCCATTCCGGGAGGGGTGCCCTTGCGGATGGCTTCCTCCAATTGGGACATGAACGCCTGGTCGGCTTGTTCGAGGATGTCGCTTTTTTCGATGCTCGACCGGGCATTGCGCAGCAGGTCGTTCATGGCTTGCTCGCGTTCTGCGGTGGTTTTTTTATTCCACAATCCATCTTCGTCCTTGGGCACTTCCACTTTGAGTTGTTCGACGGAGTGGATTTTGGCAGGTGGCATGTGGGCGCGGATGGTTTTGCCGTCTTTGGCGATGTCGATGGAGAACGGCTGCGACAGATCGTAGCCGGCTTTGGCGGTGAAACTGCCCTTGAGTTCGATGAGTTTGCGGCTGCCGAGCCAGGTGCTCTCCCAAGTGTGGGTGTAATCGAAGGTGCGCTGGGTGGTGGAAAGCTCATTGATGGAGGAACTTTCCTTCAGAAGGGTGACGCCTTCCGAGGTGATGCGGGGGCGGAAATGGAGCAGGTTGTCGAATTCCTTGCCGATATTGCGGGCCATTTCGTGCAGATTGCGGGCGGCCTCGCCAGGGGCTTTGACCAGCAGGAAATAGGTGGCCGCAGTGATGGCTGCGATCACGATTGCGACGGCGAAGGCTCTGGCCGGGGCTTTGGATGGGGCGCTCATGGTGGTTTTTGGGTGTCGCTGCGCATTTGGGTTTGAAATCCGGGATTTCAAAGCATGCTCGGCGCATGCCCGCATCCCGTTTGTCGATTCCCCAATACGCCATGGCGCTCGCACATGTTGCCAGTCTGCGTTCGGAAGATCCTTACCGCAAGGTCGGGGCTGCCGCATTGGATTTCGACAACCGGGTGATCGGCACCGCCTACAACGGGTTGGCCCCCGGCTACAATCCGCCGCCGGGGTTTTGGGACGATCGCGACGCGCGGCAGAAATTCATGCTCCACGCGGAGGTGAATCTTTGCAGTCTTTTCCGCCGGGGCGAGGCGAAGATCGTGGCGACCACCACCATGCCCTGCACCGCCTGCATGCAGACGCTCTGCGCCTATGGCATCAAGGAAATCTACTACCGCGAGATCTATCATGTCTCCGACGCGCCGGAAATCGCCGCATTGTATGATGTGAAGCTGGAGCAGGTGATCGACTTTCCGCTGGGCGGTTAGAGTTGGATCTTTTTCCCGCCGGTGGCGGCGCTTGCGTAAATGGCCTGGATCAGGGCGACGGATTTGCGGGCTTCGGCCGCTGAGGTGGAGGGTTCGCGGCCGGTTTGGATCGCCTCGATGACTTCCTCAAAATTCCGTTGGTGTTGGAGAAAATGAATCGCCTTGGGATCATTCGCGCCGAGGCCGGATTCGTTGCCGCGCATCAGGCGGGCATGGATTTCCGCATCTTCGGGCAGGGCGTGTTTGAAGTCCCAAACCTCGAAGGATTCGTCGGCGAGGAACACCGAGCCTTCGCTGCCGCAAAGCTGGATGCGGGCCGGGTGGCCGGTGCTCGACCAGTTGCAGGTGGAGCCTTCGATCACGCCGCGCGCGCCGTTTTCGAATTCGAGGATCGCGACGGCGGTGTCCTCGACTTCGATGCGTTCGTGCGCGAGGCAGGCGGTATTCGCCTGCACGGATCTAACCGGGCCCGCCAGATAAAGCAGGGCGTCAATGGCGTGGATTCCCTGGTTCATCAGCGCGCCGCCGCCGTCGAGCGCCCAGGTGCCGCGCCAGCCGGCGGAATCGTAGTAGGCTTGGTCGCGGAACCATTTGATGTAACAGGATGCGGAGGTGAGTTTGCCGAAACGATTCTGGACGCAAGCCTGTTTGAAGGCGGCCATCGCCGGATGGAAGCGGCGGTTGAGGATCGCCGCGAGGGTTTTTCCGCTGGCGGCGGCCGCTTCCGTCAGTTCGTCGATGCGGGTGGTGGTGATTTCCAACGGTTTCTCGCAGATCACATGTTTTCCGGCTTCCAGCGCCGCCATCGCCGGCTCGAAGTGCGCGCCGGACGGGGTGGCGATGGTGACGATTTCCAACTCGGGATCAGCGAGGAAAGCCGCGAGGTCGGAGTGGGCTTTCACGCCGTATTCCGCCGCGAGTTTGGCGGCGCTTTCGAGGCGGTGATTGAAGATCGAGTGCAGCGTGCAGCCGGGAAGGGCGGTGATCGCTTTGGCGTGGATGTGGCTGATACTGCCGGTGCCGATGATGCCGAATTTCATGGGTGGAGGGGTTCTAACCGTCGATGCCGCCAAGGGCGAGTTCGCCTTTTTTGCGGGCGTGGCGGCCGTAGACCAGTTCGAAAATCGGGCTGGCCATCAGGGTGGTGACGATGGCCATGATCACCAATACCGCAAACAACTCCTTGCCGATGATGCCTTTTTGCAGGCCGATGTTGATGATGATCAGCTCCATCAGCCCGCGTGAATTCATCAGCGCACCCACCGCCAGGGAGGTGCGGTTGTCCTCGCC